>NZ_AP018686.1:300000-600000 GCF_002218045.2 Vibrio rumoiensis | reverse complement strand
ACGGGTTATCGTCATGAGGTTTTTATGTATGGAATAGCTTCTCGTCGCAATGAAGGCATAAAGAGGCGTCTTAATGAATAAAGTTAAAGCATAAAAAAAGCCAATCACTAAAAAGTAACTGGCTTGATTATAATGCTTTTAATTCACTAAGCTGTAATTACAAAGCCTTAGCAATTGCATCTACGCTGGCTTTTGCATCACCAAACAGCATTTGCGTGTTTTCTTTAAAGAACAATGGGTTTTGTACACCGGCGTAACCTGTGTTCATTGAACGTTTAAAGACAATCACGTTTTTCGCATTCCAAACTTCCAATACAGGCATACCTGCGATTGGGCTGTTTGGATCTTCTTGAGCTGCTGGGTTCACTGTATCGTTCGCACCAATGACAAGTACGGTATCAGTCTCAGAGAAATCATCGTTGATCTCATCCATTTCTAATACGATATCGTATGGTACTTTTGCTTCTGCTAACAATACGTTCATGTGGCCAGGTAGACGACCTGCTACAGGGTGAATACCAAAGCGAACTTCAACACCTTGAGCACGTAACTTTTCAGTAATTTCGTAAACTGGGTACTGAGCTTGCGCTACCGCCATTCCGTATCCCGGAGTGATGATCACAGACTTAGAGTCTTTTAGCATTTCAGCCACATCTTCCGCGGTTGTTTCACGGTGTTCACCTTGCTCTTCATCGCTTGATGCAGATGTAGGTGCTGCGCCGAAGCCACCAGCGATAACGCTAATAAACGAACGGTTCATTGCTTTACACATAATGTAAGACAGAATCGCACCAGAAGAACCCACTAGAGCACCCGTTACGATAAGTAGATCATTTGCTAGCATGAAACCTGCCGCTGCTGCTGCCCAACCTGAGTACGAGTTCAGCATTGACACAACAACTGGCATATCCGCGCCACCAATTGATGATACAAGGTGATAACCAAATACCAGTGCAATCGCAGTCATCACGATTAACGCTAGCATGCTGCCGTCATTATTAACGAAGTAGATCATTAACAACGTTGAAGCCACTAGTGCTAATAAATTCCACTTGTGTTTGTGAGGAATGTTCATCGCAGAAGATGAAACTAGACCACGCAACTTACAGAAAGCAACAATTGAACCACTAAACGTAACTGTACCAATGAATACACCTAAGAAGACTTCGACTAGGTGAATCACATGTTCAGCATGGTTTAAAGTCATAGTGCCCATGTCTAAGTAGCTGTTGTAGCCTACTAACACAGCCGCCATGCCTACAAAGCTATGTAGCATCGCCACTAACTCAGGCATTTCTGTCATTTCTACTTTCTTCGCGTAGAAAATACCAATCGCACCACCGATCACCATCGCAAGGATAATCCAAGTAATGCCACCGGTTTCAGGGCCAAAGATCGTTGCGATCAATGCGATCGCCATACCAGTAATACCGTAGTAGTTACCAGCACGAGCAGAATCTTGCTTAGATAGACCAGCAAGGCTCATGATAAAAAGAACAGCAGCAACAATGTATGCCGCTTGTACTAATCCTGCAGACATATGTTACTCCTATTTCTTACGGAACATTTCAAGCATACGTTTGGTCACGGTAAAGCCACCAAAAATGTTAATGCTCGCAATTAATACAGCAATGAAAGACAACACGGATACTAACGTATTACCTTGCCCAATTTGAAGCAACGCACCGACAACGATAATGCCAGAAATAGCATTGGTTACCGACATCAATGGAGTATGCAGTGAATGCGAAACATTCCAAACTACGTAGTAGCCGACAACACATGCCAATACAAACACAGTAAAGTGTGAAAGGAATGCAGCAGGAGCAACACTTGCTACCCACGCAAATGCGCCAGCAGCCACAACCATACCCACCACTTTCTTCGTTGGTGATTTTGGCTCTTCAACTTTTGGCTGTGGTGCCGCTTGAGGTTTCGCAGCTGCTTGTGGTTGCGCTGAAACCTTAATTGGTGGCGCAGGCCATGTTACTTCACCTTCTTTAACTACGGTTACACCGCGAAGAACCACATCATCAAAATCAATATTGATGTTGCCATCTTTCTCTTTGCATAGCAGTTTTAAAAGGTTAACAAGGTTTGTGCCGTACAACTGAGAAGATTGAGTCGGCAGACGACCTACCATGTCAGTGTAACCAATCACGGTTACGCCGTTTGGTGTCGTAATCACTTTATCGGCTTCCGTGTATGCACAGTTACCGCCATTCGCAGCCGCAAGGTCGACAATCACGCTACCCGCTTTCATGCTATCAACCATTTCTTTGGTGATAAGCTTCGGCGCTGGGCGGCCTGGGATCAGTGCTGTTGTAATGATGATATCAACATCTTTCGCTTGCTCAGCATAAAGCTCTTCAGCCTTTTTGTTGAACGCTTCAGACATCTCTTTAGCATAACCATCACCCGAGCCAGACTCTTCTTTAAAATCAACTTCTAAGAATTCTGCGCCCATTGATTGGACTTGCTCTTTTACTTCAGGACGTACATCGAATGCACGAACGATAGCACCTAAGCTACCAGCAGCACCGATAGCAGCAAGACCCGCTACACCCGCACCCGCGACTAATACCTTAGCCGGTGGTACTTTACCTGCAGCCGTAATTTGCCCCGTAAAAAAACGGCCAAATTCATGCGCAGCTTCAACAACCGCACGATAACCCGCAATATTGGCCATTGAACTTAGTGCATCTAGCGATTGTGCGCGAGAAATACGCGGCACAGAATCCATCGCCATAACATTAATGTTTTTGGTCGCCAGTTTATTGAGAAGCTCTTCATTTTGAGCTGGCCAAATAAAACTTACTAGACTCGCCCCATCTTGAATAAGCTCGAACTCATCCACGCCTGTTTCATCATTAATACGAGGTGCATTAACCTTCAGGATTAAACCTGATTTCCACACTTCTTCAGTATTAACAATAGAAGCACCCGCAGCTTCAAAAGCAGCATCATCAAAGCTGGCAAGCGCACCTGCGCCCGATTCAACTGCGACGGTAAAGCCGAGTTTTAAAAGCTGCTCAACCGTTTTCGGCGTGGCAGCAACTCGCGTTTCACCCGCGAGTATTTCTTTTGGTACACCAATCTGCATAGCTATTCCTTGAACATTGGCACAATAAATTTGTAGTTCACTATCATTAACCTATCCCACAACGAAGCTCATTAATTCAGATCAACTTCATCAAATAGATAGAGAGTTAAGATAGTAACCGTAAGTCTTATGTAATAAAAAAACATTTTTATATGACATATAACTCTAAGTAAGGTGATTCTCACCCTTATGACGTAAAAAAACAACAGATTGAACACGAAAACAGGTCATACCTGACATGCACTGGATGCATTTGTGTAGAAAAGCTTCATGTGTTACGTCATAAAATGCTTAGTAAACGTCCAGTTTCATCAAAAAATCTTGCCTGATGATTGGTCAATAAACATCTTTGACTTCTTTACCATTAACTCGCAAGCATCTGATTTTGAAGACAATACATCTGAACGTATAAAGCGATGGCTCTTCATTTCCCCATCAAGCTCTTTGGTTATTTGTCCAGCAATACGATACTGACCACCTTCTGCTATCGGTTCTGGGTAAATTAAAAAACCATTGTATTCAATTGGCTCAACTTCTTCCTTGGTTGGCGTCTTACTACCACCAAATAGCTTAGATAAAAATCCCAATGACATATCCTCTTAATAATTCTTTCAATCCAAATCGCTTCCGTTAAGCTAAGCCATTCATAGACAAAACTCAAATAGGGTTCTCAACAACCATTACTGCAATAAAAAGTTTACTGGTTAAAAAACAGCACTAAGCTTCCACCTTTTAAGGCACTGCCATAATTCATATTGATACCGATACCAACATTATCAATGTAGTCTTTAAAAACTGGTGGCGTCAGTAGTAACCCAAGTGAAAACTCGTAGTAATTATCCGTACCAAATGAAGCCACCGGATCGCCTTGTAAATCAATACGCTTAAAGCTGGTGTAAGCAGAAGGAATATAGCCCGCCCAATTGGTTAGGTTATAGTTAGCTTTTAACCCATTGACCATATACCAGCCTTTCGGGTTACCAAAATCGTATTCACGTTTCTTATCCCATACCTTTCCATAAAAGTAATTAAAGGAAGAGGTGTATTTCCAGTAACCCCACTTACGGCTCAATTCGTAGTTAAGCTCAATGTTAGGCTCAGCAATATAAGAACGGCTTGAAGTATTATAGGCATAACCATCGAGGAAAGGCTTAAGTTGTTCGCTTTCTGGACTGTTATAAGCGTGTTTATTTTTGAAATACATAAAATGATTACCTAAACCATATTTAAGATTCCAAGAATCTGTAATGTTATAAATAAGTCTATATTCAAAGAAAGCATCATAGACTTCATTAATATCGTTATCGGCAGGCAGATCTGGGCGGCTATCCAAAGAAATTTCATTGTCAAAATGGACATAAGAAGCACGAATCGCAATTTCATGTTTGATCTGGGGGCTTGGGCTATTGAGTTCCCAAGAATATGGAAAGCTGGTAACGGAAACTTTGTTTCTTAAATTAAGAGACTCATCATCACCCATATCATCGTTCTTAAATGGTGTGATGGCGTTAGGGTTGAAATTTTGAATACCAAACTGAATCGCTTCGCTGTCGGTTAACACCACAGCCGTGGCAAAGTTTTGCTGAGCGCGAGAACGAATCTCCTCATCAGCTTCTGCAGATAGAATCACGGCAAAATAAAGAATACAACCAGCAAACCATGCCGTAACAACTGACCTCACTCACTATCCTTATTATTATGTAAACCGACCGCAGCGTAGACCAGTAATAGAGAAAATCAACCGCTCCAAATAACCAAAGCTTACCCTTAGTTTTGTTCGGTATTTGCATTTGGTTAAGTATGCTAAGTTATCTAGAGAAAATAAAGGGGCTTTCATTATGTCATCTTGGTCTAGCGCACAATTTAGTTATCATTTTCATCAATTATCACAACCTTTCCACCATAATGTGACACCGTCACCGTTAAACCATCCTCATTGGGTACATTGGAATAGCAATTTTGCCCTTTCACTTAACTTGCCTGAACAAAGTAACACGGAAATGCTTAATGCGTTTTCTGGTATTGCACTTCCTGAAGCATTTAAACCGATTGCGATGAAATACGCAGGCCACCAGTTTGGTTATTACAACCCAGATCTTGGTGATGGCCGCGGTTTACTGATGGCAGAAATCAAAGCAAATGATGGCCATCGTTACGATATTCATGTTAAAGGTGCTGGCTTAACCCCCTTTTCTCGTCAAGGTGATGGGCGTGCCGTTCTACGCTCAAGTATCCGAGAGTACCTATGTTCTGAAGCCTTACATCATCTCGGCATTCCAACAACACGAGCGTTGGGGCTCATTAACAGCGACACGCCGGTTTACCGTGAAAAGACCGAAACGGGGGCGATTTGTATTCGCCTAGCGGAAAGCCATATTCGCTTTGGTCACTTTGAACATTGCTTTTATACCGGTCAGCATGAGCAACTAAAAGAGTTAATCGATTACACATTGAGCAATCACTTTCCTGAATGCCTACAACAAGAAAAGCCTTACGCCGCGATGCTACAAACAGTGGTTATTTCTACGGCGCAATTGTTTGCTAAATGGAATGCGTTTGGGTTTGCTCATGGTGTATTAAATACCGATAATATGTCGATCTTAGGCCAAACGTTCGATTTTGGGCCTTTTGGATTCTTAGACAATTACGATCCTAGTTTTATCTGCAACCATTCTGATTACCAAGGTCGCTATTCTTTTGCCAATCAACCCAATATTGGATTGTGGAACCTAACCGCTTTGGCACATTCATTATCACCTCTAATTGAACGTAGCGATTTAGATGAAGCGCTCGCACTCTATGAGCCAGAACTCAACCGAGAATTCAGCCGGTTGATGCGTAATAAGATTGGTTTGCAAACCAAGCAAGAAAAAGACCCGGAGCTCTTTGGCGAAATGTTTGCTTTATTGGCAAAAAATAAAGTCGACTACACTCGCTTTTTCCGTCAACTTTCGATGATAGACAGCCAAGGAACTCAACCGGTTATTGATTTAGTGCTCGACCGTGAAGCAGCGAAAGCTTGGTTAGAGCAATACCAACAGCGACTTACTTTAGAAACTCAAAGTGAAGCTGAACGTTGTCAATTAATGAGAACCCATAACCCCAAATACATTCTGCGCAATCATCTCGCTCAAATTGCTATTGATAAAGCGGAAAATGGTGATTACTCGGAAGTGGAAACGCTATTTACCTTGCTACAAAACCCTTATGATGAGCAGCCAGAGTATGATCAATATTCAAATCTGCCGCCTTCTTGGGCACATGAGTTGGAGATCAGTTGCTCTTCGTAGCAAGCTTATCCATAATGCAGGCTCTAGGCAGAATTAAATGAGGTTTCCTTATGTCAGAACAACAAGAAATAAACGTAGCAGAAGAGTCAGTGGAAGCCATTGATCTAAGTACTTACTCGCCAGAACTTCGTCACCTAATCGAGTTCGAAGAAGTGCCAGAACAAGCCGTTCCAATGGTAACTTCTATTCATGACGTTTCAGAAGAAGCCGTTCGTGACGTGTGGGATGATTTACCAGCCAGTGCGCAAAATATTTTAGATAACTTCGAACAATTCCACGCTTTGATCTCAGTTGGCCAAACTTTTGCCGCTATCGATTTCATGCAAGAGTTCGAAACGCTAAAAATGCGTGAAGGTATGAACGAAGAAGAGCAGCAAGAATACCGCGCAAGTCTATTAGACAAAGTGCTACAAAACTGCGTTAAAGATATGGTTAAGCAACTTAAAAAAGCACGCCGTGACCCTATTTTGAAAAAAGATTTCATGGAAATTTTTGCCGAGCAAGCGTAATCGTATCCGCACAATATCAAGATAAATAAAACAACGCTGACTCTCCTGTCAGCGTTTTTTATTGCTCAAAGCACAATACCGTACGTTAGCTAATCGCCCACTTTACAGCATACTCAGCATGAATTTTCGTGGTATCGTATAACGGCACATTGGTGTGATGTTGATTGATGAGCAACGCAATTTCAGTGCAACCTAGTATCACAGCTTGCGCACCTTGAGAGGATAAACGCTCCACCACTTCTATATAACGCTCTCTCGATTGCGTATTAATTTCGCCTTGACATAATTCATCGTAAATCACCTTGTGGATTAAGCTGCGGTCTTCATCATTTGGCACCAATACTTCGATATCGAATTTATCAATTAAGCGACTTTTATAGAAATCTTGCTCCATAGTGAAGCGTGTGCCGAGTAATCCCACTTTTGTAATACCATCGGCAACCAATTGCTCCGCGGTTGCATCGGCAATATGTAAAATTGGAATATTAATTTTAGCTTCAATTTGAGGGGCAACTTTATGCATGGTATTGGTACAAATGAGCAGACAATCCGCGCCGCCCGCTTCCACCGATTGAGCCGCCTGAGCCAAAATCATTGCCGTTTCATCCCATTGACCTTTGTGTTGCAAGGTTTCAATCTCAGCAAAATCGACACTGTATAGACATATCTTGGCAGAGTGTAAGCCCCCTAATTCAGCCTTAATACCTTCATTGACCGCTTTATAGTAACTCAAGGTCGATTCCCAACTCATGCCACCTAACATTCCAATCGTCTTCATCACAACTCCTACACTCGATTCGTTTTTATCTTACGGCTTGATCTTTTTTCTTAGTCTCAAAACACGCCCCATCACTCAATAACTATTTCGCTTTCATAAGCTGCGTGTATTTTTACCCACTAACAATCAGCGGTATACTGTTAAATTATCGTTCTAAATAAAGACAATCTAGTGAAATCTATGCCTTTATCTCATCATTCTAAATCTGACGCTCAAGATCCAGTTCAATCAGCAATTAAAGAATCTAGATTTACACTCAAGTCTTGGCCTTATTGGCTTGGCTTACTACTCATCTGCATTACCAGTTATATCAGTGTGATATACAGCCAAAAACACTTTTCTGTCGATTCGGATCTGAATCATTTAGTCAAACAAGATGCCCCTTGGCGAGATAACCTAGATAAAACCACTCAAGCGTTCGGCGACTCTGAAAGCTCTCTTGTGGTGGTGATTTCTGGCGCAGACCGCCAACAGGTTCAACAAGTGACTGAAAGCTTAACCAACGATTTTTCTAAACAACCCAGCTTTAAAGATGTCTTTGCCCCATCCACACTACCTTGGTTAAAACAACAAGCGCTATGGTTTTTATCTGAGCAAGAATTTAAAGGCTTCACACAAAACCTAGCTTCATTAATGCCAAGACTGCAACGTGCCAGTATGAGCCAATCGCAAACCGATCCTACGTTGCCAGCGAAACAACTGCTTGCTCAACTCAATCAAGCAATAGAAACAAAAGATGACAATGCCGCACGCTTATTGATACAAGCATTGAATCAAGTGGCTGAATCAGAGCAAGCCACCAGCCAACAACAACAGACCACGAATCAAGGTGTAAACTGGTTTTCACTGCTTTTTCCTGAAACGAAACAAACAACTTATCAGATCATTTCGATCAATGCTGAGCCTGATAGCTCTCAAAAAGAACCTAACCGCTTCATCATGGAAACCGCGCAGAACATTATTAGCCAATATAGTGATGTACCAGGCGTTCAAATTCGTTTAACGGGCCAAACCGCCTTAGATTTCGATGAAATTAAAGATGCCAATCACAGTGTAAAATTAGCCGGAACCATGTCTTTAATCGGCTTAATCGTGGTTTTAGGCTTTGGTATTCGCTCACTGCGCATTATCGCGGCCAGTTATGTAGCGGTGATTGTGGGCTTAGTCTGGACATTGGCTCTCGGCTTGTGGTTGGTTGGCAATTACAACACGATTTCGATTGTGTTTTTAGTAATGTTCATTGGTCTCGGTGTCGATTTCTCGATTCACTTCTGTTTGCGTATTCGAGAAGAACAAGGATTACATGCGAATAATCAAGCGACCTTACTCGCCTCTATTCGCGGAACATTAACATCACTCAGTTTATGCGCCCTAACGTCTGCAATTGGTTTTCTAGGGTTTTACCCGACCGCTTATACTGGGCTTGCCGAACTCGGTATTATTTCTGCCGCGGGCATGTTGATGGGCTTAGTCGCGACTTTTAGTGTGATCCCAGTGTTTTTCTTCTTATTTGGTTACCCAAGAAATAAGCACCAGATTATTGAACAAGAGCATAGTGATGAAGGGTATTGGTTAGTTGAACATCATAAATTAGTGATCGGCATTGCGTGCACGTTACTAATGATAACCGGTATTGGTGCCAGCCAAATGAAGTTCGACTTTTCAACCTTAGTGCTTAAGTCACCAAAATCTGAATCGGTAAACACCTTAGAAGAAATCCAGCAACAAGGCTTAACTTCCAGCTATCAAATGATGATGTTGGCAAAATCGCCAGCACAAGCACAGCAGTGGCAGCAACAACTTGCCACACTACCTGAAGTCAGCAATGCACTCTCAATTAATTCATTCTTACCTCAAGATCGCAACAGCAAATTAGTGACATTGTCACGAACAATAAATCAACCTGAATCGCCTGAATATAAAGGGATTACGGCGAATCTCCTTGCAGAGAAGTTAGAACATTCACCCTATAAAGATGCCCTTTCATCGACTACGATCACGTGGCTAAAAACCACCCACGAACCTGCTATTTATCAAGCAATTTCAGCGCAAGCTCTACAACCTTTAGCACAAATGAAGCAAAATTTTGCTCAAATGATGCAAGCGCCCCCCGCCACTATTGATGATATTCCAATGCAACTTGCGCAACGTTATTACAACAAAGATGACGCATTGGTGGTGGCCTATCCATCTGGTGACATGCGTGATGTAAAACAGCTAGATGAGTTTATTCATGCGGTACAGGCGATTGCGCCTAATGCCACTGGACGCCCAGTAGCCGAACAACAAGTTGGCAAAATTATTACTCAAGCTTTTATTCAAGCCACTTGTTATTCATTAGCATTAATCGCGCTAGTGCTATTGTTTGCTCTAAAACATAAGCGAGATGTGGTACTGAGCTTTATTCCATTATTACTGATAACCCTATCAACCATGGCCGTCGCGCATTGGAGTGGTTTCTCACTCAACATGGCAAACATCATCGTGATCCCATTGATCTTTGGCTTAGGCGTCGATAACGGTATTCATATTGTGGAACGTTTCCGCGAGGTCGGTTCGGTTAAAGCGTTCTATCAATCCTCAACGCCAAAAGCCGCGGTTTTAAGCTCACTCACAACCATAGTGACTTTCGGTTCATTATTACTGGCCGATCATCGCGGTATGTTCAGCATTGGCTTCTTACTAACCATTGCGATTGGCTTCTTACTGATTTACAGCCTAACGGTTCTGCCCGCCTTGCTGTTTAGTACAAAGAAAGCAGTTTAGTACAAAGAAAAGGGTTTAGTGTGAAGAAAGGTGTAAAAAATTAAAATTTGATTTGGAGAGTGGATTTAATCAGCACTAGGCAAACAAGACTTGCCTAGTGCTCAATATTAGCAGTTACCTTTCTTCGCTTGTCCTGGCGGGCAAAATTTACCGTTATTGTTACGGCCATCGTCTTTCGTACCGACTTTAACATCGACATTATGCAGTTCGCCCTCTACGCGAGTAAGTTGGCAACCGCTTAAAATAAACAATGCACCCAAGACTACAATCAATTTATTCACAAACTATCCTTTTATTATGAAATACAACATTCCCACCTTAAATAATGGGATAAGTTAGGTGCGGTAAATTGCCTGTTTATAAAGGTTGATATGTCAAGTTGATGACTGAGGGAGGTTAGTTTTTAATGGTACATCTGTTTTGCTAACATTTTGAGAACGGGTAATAGACGTCGCGAACGCCTTATCATCCAAATCGGCATCCAAACCATCTTGCCCTTTCCCTTTAACTGGTGTGAAGGCCAAGCGTGAAAAAAGTGGGAAATGATCCGAACCAATGGATGGCAACCTTTGGATGCTCTGCACAGTAAAGTGCTCACTGTGAAAAAGGTGATCTAAAGGCCAGCGTAATAGCGGATACTTCACATGAAAGGTATTAAACATACCTCTACCGACTCTAGGATCAAGCAGACCACTCAACTTTCGAAACAAACGAGTGGTTCGAGACCATGCAACATCATTTAAATCACCGGTAACAATGATCGGTTGCTCAGTATCTCCCACACTACGCGCGACGATGATTAATTCGGCATCACGCTCTGCGGATTCTGGGTTTTCTGTCGGGCTTGGAGGTGCAGGATGTAAAAAGTGCATTCGTACCAAGTCACCAGTTGGCAACTCTACCAGCGTATGCATCGATGGGATGTCATCTTCGACTAGGTAATCTATTTCTTTCTCATGTAACGGCAGTCGAGAATACACATGCATGCCATAAAGATTATCTAAGGGGCACTTGATGGTTTCAGGCATACCCACTTCAAGGCATGCTAATTGATTTTCCCACCATTGATCCGATTCAAGCGTCACCAGTACATCCGGTTGATATTGATTCACCAGCTCTACCAATTTATGCGCATCTCTATTCGTGGTCAGCACATTGGCCGTTAAGATACTTAATTGACGACTCGAATCGACATTTTGGCTGCCATGAACTTCGACTCGCCATAATTTGGTATAAGGCAAAATCCACCACAACTGCCAAACCAAACATAGTGTTGTCGTGATAATAATAAGCCAGGTTTGAGGTTCAGAAAGATTAAGAATCGTCAGTTGTAGCAATATCAGACATGCAGAACAGATAACAAGTTGCATCCGCGGAAAATCCATTCCTCTGACAATCCAGTGTGGATGACGAGATATAGGAAGCAAAGTCGCTCCTACAATCAGCCCTGTCACTATATAAATCAATATATCCACTACCTACACCTAAACCATTTTGTTGTAGACACAATACTCACTGTAAAGCAAAACTACCGCGCGTTGCGAATCACTCTTAAATGCTTGTATGTTAGCTATTTGGTGAAGTGTAGCCCGTTGTTGTCGCTACGACTTCAAATCCACGCTTTGATACTATCGGTTTACTCATATCTGAGGCATCGATTATTAGATATTTAACACCTTTGGACTTGGCTTCAGCGATACGCTTATTTAGGAGCAAGCTATAGTACCCATTGCCTCGAAACTCTTTGATTGTACTTCCGCCCCAAATACCTGCAAATGGGCTGTTTCCATTAAATGTTAACCAAGCAGAAGTTACTGGCTGTCCATCTACGTACACAACATAAATGGATACCGAATCTGGAGATTGTTTTTTGCGACTCATTAAGTAGTTGTATTGCCAATCGAAATCGCCACCCCAAACTTGTTCTTGAACCTTTATTGCATCACGAATACCTTGGCTATCAGAAACTTCTGTAATCTGAGATTCATCGAAAAATTCGTTAGCTGTTTTAGATAAGTCTAAAACCATAAATGATTCGGTGTCTTCTTGCTCAAAACCATTAGCGAGCAATACACTACTGATATTACTTGGTTTATCGGTACTATATGTCTTCCACTCAAAGCACAAACTACGTTGGCTAAAGTATGCAAGCTGCTCTTTAACTATTGATTCGGTGAGATTTTCATCAAAGTTAAAGAACGAAATATAACTACCATGACGATCATTCGATACGAACTTAGTCAGATTACTATCTGATTCCTTTACACCATTGAACGAGTTAATAAGCTTGCGTTCAAACTCATTGTACTCTCGCATTACATCCACTGTATTCATTTTATCCTCGTATATAGCTAACGCCCTAATAATAGGCAAAAAATTGTTTGCTAAAATGTTGAGGGACGAAAACAGCAAACTGTTTTTTGTCCTTGTTTATTAGCTTGTTATGTACCTTATACACCTAATGTATCAATGACAAAGTTCATATCTTCAATTAACTCAGAAACACATTTAGAAAAATAATACTCTGCATCTTCAGTTTCTAAATTATCTCTAGGCAATAAAGTAACATCTACCTCTTCATTAAACAGTGGAAACAAAGAATGAGTTAAATAGTTTCGTCTCGTTTTGATAAAGTCGAGGGCCTCAAGCATACCATCATCAATGAGTTGGTTGCTTTTGCATAATGAAACCAATTTACCGAGAGTGGCATATTCGAGGTTTTGAGATTTGTTATGGGTTTGAGTTATTTCTTTTAATATTGATTCTAACTTTCCTGACGTTAAAATTAGCTTGCCCAAGTTTTTGCAAAATTTTTCACTTTCAATAAGTTCATTATAAAAATCCATTTAGAAATTAACTCCACACTATAAAGGTACATAACGCCTTTGTCAGTTGCGTTTTGGTTGTAGTGTAGTTTAGGGGTAAAGTGGCGAAGCCACCCCAAAACGGAGCGCAGACCAAAACATGAACTGGACAAACTTGTTAGATTGCATTACTTCTTATCTACGACCGATTTTAATAGTTCAAAAATTGCCTTATTTGAAACAGTCTCTTCGCCCTTTTCCTGCGTATTATTTAGGCCGAAAAATTGCTTAGTTAGCTCCTCTTTAACTTTATTCCTTGTTTCCTCTGGGAGCTTTTCGAGATAAGGGTCTAGCGATGCCAATTCAAGCTCTGCTCTTCTGTTATGATTTTCTAAAGCCCTATGCTTTGCAGATTCTTTAGCAGCATATGCCGCTGGTATAGCAAGGACAAAAGCAGCCCCAATTCTAAACAGTGCCAATTTCCAGTCAAATCCATTAGCCGCTGAAATGAAGATGGTAATACCAATAATTAGAACCATACCGATCATTAGTCCAAGAGCAATCCTACGCCAGATATCAGCTGCGCTCTTTTCAGTATTTGCAATATTTTGATAGTTACCCCCAAATTCAACTCCGAACTGCGACATTTGTAATTTCAAGCAGCCAACATCATTTTGCTAAAAATGACGGCTGGTTGCTTGAACCCTAAACACTTCTTTGGACGATAATTTATCCGAAGTTGGGCTCGCTCAACTTCATCATCACTCACCGACCGTAAATCTGTTCCTTTCTTGATATATTGTCTCAACAGGCCATTAGCATTTTCATTAGCACCGCGCTCCCAAGAACTATAAGGGTGAGCAAAATACACATCGGTTTCTAAGGCTTGTGCTACTTCCATATGACCCGCAAATTCTCTGCCATTATCGGCCGTTATAGTATGAACAAATCGTTTGTATGGCCGTAATAAGTCTATCGTCGCTCTGGTCACATCTTCTGCTGATTTTGAAGGCACTTTTTTTACTAAATAAAACCGTGTGGCTCGCTCTAAGATTGTGACAATAGCGCCCGTACCATGTTTACCAAGAACTGTATCAATTTCCCAATCACCAAAACGTGTACGATTATCGACATCTTTGGGTCTTTCATCTATTGAAATGGCATTTTTTTATTGCGGGAGCTTTATCTTTCTTGCCTCTTCTATAGCGTTTATGACCTTGGCGTAAATGACGAAACAGTTTACCGCCTTGCCGTTTATTGCAGGCAATAAAACGGTAAATCCATTCATGACTGACTTTTTCTCCAATACGAGTAAGAACGTGAGATATTTGCTCTGGACTCCAGTCTTGCGTTATTAAAAACTCAATAAATTCGACACGTTGTTGCGGTACTCGATACTTAGATGCGTTTAATCGCTTTGCCCTAGATAGTTGCTGGGCTGTATCTGGTGAATATTGTTCTTTTGTACCGCATCGTCTCAACTCTCTATAGAGAGTTGAGCGGTGACATTTTACGGTTTTGGCAATTTCAGAAATTGAAATTCCCTGTTCTAAAAGGGCAGAAATCTGGTATCGTCTTCCCTCGGTCAACTGCTGATAATTCATGGTAGTCCGCTTGTTTCTTTGGCGAGAAGAGCGTACCACTTTCAGCAGTTGGTTTCCTCTTCTACACCATTCCATGAATGTCGCAGTTATTATCTGAAATCAGGCCTGTTATCCCAATATTCCCTATTATTTGAAGCAAATTTGAAGCTTCCGCTCTCTTTTCTTCCAATTCTTCTAATAAAGAATTCGCTTCTGTTTTTTGGCTTTCCAGCTGTTGTTCATATTGAACCTTATGCTCAGAGATAACACTACTTACACTCTCTTGACTTGCCTCTATACTTTCTTCAAGTTTAGAATCAAAGGCTTCCGAATAGTTGTCGTACCGTTCATTAAATTCGCTGAGCTTTGAATCCAGCTGGGAAGTATGTCTGTTCTCTGCTTCTTCAAATCGCTCATTAAAGTTATTAAGCGATTCTGAAATACCCTGGTCAAAACGCTCAATTTCTTTAGATAAGCCATCCAGCTTTTCTTGTTGGCTAATAGACTTCTCAGTTATTTTTTCAACTGATTTTACCAGCTCATCTTTTTCCTTCTTCATCTCACTAAACGACTTTTCAGCGAGAGACTTAAACTCTACAAGAGAGCGAGTGAAAGACTGCTCAGAAATAGCTGGTTTTACAATAGGCAAGGCATTCATCTGAGCCATCAAATTATCGATGTGTGCAGAGGTATTATTTAAGTGGCCTACGTTAGAGTTTGATATATACGAATTCAATTCGGAGGTAATACTGGATATATGACTATTAGCTTTATTAAGGTGAGAGTGATTAACTAGAGCTGGAATCACATTATTCAGACAACTCTCCACGTAGGATGCAGCCTGTTTAATTCTGTCGATAATTTCAAGAACGTTTAGATCTTCAGTCACAAGCGAGTCATCAGTTAGCCTGTCGACTAAATTTTCGATACTTGCATGGATAGCATGATCACTTAATTGGTCATCCCACTGTGACATTTTTTCTCCTATCTATGGTTGCAATCTAACGCCCGCTTAAGGGGCAGACAACGCTACTACCAACTTTCCGCATAACACCATAATCACGAAACCCAACGCATGATAAAAATGCCACGCGTTGGCTGTCCATCTTGAAGCGTTTGTTAGGTTTATATTTCATTGCTATTGATTAATCAAGATAGAACCCCCATATAGTCTATGGATAAGAACACGCCTTACCACTCAGAACATACATTCCCTAACTGAGATAACTGGAGCGTGAAAATAAATATTCCAGATTTTTCAAGGAAAGATCTAATGATTGCTTATCTTATTCTCGTTCACCGCTATCCAGATCAATTTAAACGGCTATTTCATGCAATATACCACCCAAATAATCATTACGTTATCCATGTTGACAAAACTTCTGGAAAAGAAATTTCAGATGAAATAACTTTGTTTCTAAATGATTACCAAAATGCTGAAATTCTTGAATCAGAAAATGCACTATGGGGTGGATATAGTTTAGTTAATATTGAACTTCGTGGTATGGCTAAGCTATTGAATATGAACAAAAGCTGGACGCATTTTATAAACCTAAGTGGACAAGATTTTCCATTGAAAACTCAGCCATATATTCATGAGTTTTTGTCAAATAATAAAGACAAGGAATTTATTCGAGCATTAGACCAAAATGAAGCTAGGCCTGAAACGATGAATCGCATACAAAATATGTGCTTTGAATATAAAGAGTATATTTACCGACCTAAAATAGCTAGAAAATTCATGTCAGGGATAACACCATTTATTGGCACCCAATGGATGATTGTGTCACGAAAATTCTGTGATTTTGTTTGTAACACGGATGCATCTCAACCCTATAAAGAATTTTATAAAAATACATTTATTGCTGATGAAGGATTTTTCCAAACAGTTATGATGA
This sequence comes from Vibrio rumoiensis, assembly GCF_002218045.2. Taxonomy (NCBI): domain Bacteria; kingdom Pseudomonadati; phylum Pseudomonadota; class Gammaproteobacteria; order Vibrionales; family Vibrionaceae; genus Vibrio; species Vibrio rumoiensis. The sequence continues at coordinate 583,269 of NZ_AP018686.1, read as the reverse complement.
ATAACGATTGCCATGGTGAAATAATTCAAGATGACTTACGACTTATCGATTGGGTACCAGATGGAGATATAAAGCTTAGACCGAGGACGTTTACAATGGCCGATATTTCTAACTTAATTTCGAGCCCTAACCTTTTCGCTCGAAAATTTGACCTATTAGAGGATGCTAAAGTCTTGGATAGGATCGAACATCACCTCGCTGCAACAGTCTAATTTTTTAATGAGCTACCCTCAACGGGGTGGCTCAAAGAAACCTAACGCCCAATTAAGGTGTGAGCCACGCCGGCACCACACTCAAATTGAACGCCGTACACACTGAACTAGACCCAAACCCAAAATGCCAAGCGTGGGGAATCACTCTTAAATGTTTGTTAGCATTATTTTTCCAGTTGTTCGATTAACTCCCCACAACTGTTAAAAAAGTATTCGCATGATGTGCTCACCATTTTGGTAGAGTACTCTGCTTTGGGCTGAGAATTTTTATCAAAGCTATGCTTGAAGTTTAAGGAATGGTAATACAACGAATCCATGTAGACTTCAGCTGGAGCATGTTGCTTTGACCTAATATTATGTCTTGCCGTATGTTCGATATCCATTAGTTGAGCAAAAGGAACACCCAAGCTATTTAGAGACACATGATTATTTGACTCAGAGATATGAAGAAGAGAGTCATTGTAATAAGAGTTTTGACCTTGAGTAATTACGGAGTAAGTTGGTAATCCAATACAATCCTGATAGATCTTTGAAATTTTTTCGGCAAGATAAATGAATACTTCTGGTTCATATGTGTAAGAAATGTCGTTATTAAATGCACCCACACTCCAATTACTTTTTAATAGCAAACTATCTGCAAAGGAAATAAACGATATCGAAGGATACTCAGAAGCAATTTGGTCAATTCTGTCCCGTAGTTCAGCCAACATTTCAGTTGAGAGCTTATCTTCTTCTAGATATTTTTTTACGCCAATCGCATCAATCATTGAAAAAACGGAGAACGATCGTGCATGAAGGCTATCAAGCCACTCCCCTTTAACAAAAATCCTTGGTTTCTCATCACATGCTTGACAACCTACACAAGAAACAAATTGCTCTCGAGGTAAAATTATAGAAACCTCATGGAATCGGTCCGATATATTAACGTACCAAGAGAGTTCAATACTATTATCCAAAGCCTTACGAGCAGCTGCGTAGCTAACATAACCAACGTTCTCGTATGGATTATTTTTATAGTCTGTCAAGAAACGAGTCATCATACTCTCATAGTCACTCATGTACTTTTGGTCGACGAGATACAAATCTCGATCTAAAGGTACATTTTCGAACTCATATCTTTCAAAATCTTCATGCTCGAACATCACAACTCCTAATTAATAATGCTAACGCCGCATTAAGGTGTGAGCAACGCTACCACATAACTTAACCAGACCACCGTAAACACAAAACCCAACGATGGAATGAAAAATGCCAAGCGTTGGGAATCACTCTTAAATGCATTGTTATGTAAATTCTTTGGGATCTACAAAATCTAACACTTTTAAACGCCCTTCGAACAATATCTCACGGCTAGCTGGATGATCATTGATCCCTAGCCAATATTGCCTGGCTCGCTTGATAGTTGTGAGCATAGGCTCACTGTCGGTCAATAGGTGTTCGTCACTAGCTACATGCAAACGACCTTGAACTTGTACTTTCGCTATTTGAAATTCTTGATTATCTAGACCTAAGTTTTGCAGCCAAAACTTAACCCCTTCTTCATCGGCAGCGAGCCAAATACAACGCTGCCTAGATGGCAGGTGGGGAAACTCACTTTTGCGAATATCTTCCCATATAAGTTCCCGCACATAGCTAACAAAATGTTGAGTTATATCTGCTGCAATCCCAGCTACATTTGGACAGTTAACTTCACCATCCCTCACTGCATTTAAGAACTGCTTACCCGGTAATTGATGAGTAACATTATCAGGAGTAGTTACTCCATAAGTTTTTTGATTGGTTTCAAAAAAACTAAAGTAAGGGTTACTTTCTCCACCGATATCAATCACATCGCCGATATTCCACTTTGGTAGAGAAGACCAAGGAACAGCTCTATTGATGTGAAAATAAACTGCTTCTTTACCTGAAATGTTCATTGTTTCCTCTTATTTACATAACGCCCCGCTCACCTGCACATACTGCGGAGAGCGTTTTTGTGTGATAAAGGAGCGCAGCGACAGACACAAAAACGAGCGTAGCAGTATGTGTCAGCGTGCAGCGGTTTGTTAGGCATTACCTGCCTCAAATTGACCAAGAAACTTGTCAAATACAACCCGGCCTTTATCAAGATTTTTATTAAAAATATCTAAGTAGTCCTCGTGGGATATTGCTAGATCTAGCTCTTTCCGGACGGATAGTACTGCACTAGGCAATAGTTCAGACACATCAAAGAATGTACTCATACAATATCTAACGTACTCTAGGTGCTCCCGATTTTGAATGCTCCACAATTTATCTATTTCTTCGTTATACTTATCCCGCTCTTTACACTCACTTTCAAAGCTACTTTTTAAAACAGACCACGTGCCTTCATCGCCTTTTCCAGTTAAATTTAGTTCTTTCATAATTGAAATATAACGATCAATTTCGCTCTGTGACTTATCGCGATATTTCTCAGCTAGTTCAATTGAGAATTTTCTTTGAACTAGGACGCTACGCTTCAACATAAGGTCTAGTGTTGCCGTGCCAATTTCCCCCATGAGCGTAGTTATTGCGTTTACCGTTTCACTTGACCCTACAATTTGAACTTTTGCAATTTTTCCAGCTTCGGAAGAGAACGCTGATGTTATTTGCTCTTCTGAAATATTAAGATTCGCAAAGTTTGAGATCATCCCCTGCGATCTAGTAATAGCTTCTACTGCTTCCATATACACTTCTTTCTTAATTGACTGCTCTCTGCCAATAGAATCTAACCTTAGCTGATTATTTGTTTTGACTTCTTCAAGCACAGCCGCATATCCAATTTTGACGCTCTCGACCTCTCTTGTAATACCAGCAATATCTTCTTTAGTCGCAAGGTTTTCAGCTTTCTTTGATAAATATGAAGGGATATATGATTTTATAAAATAGAAAACAATACCACCACTTAGAATAGCCCCAAATCCAAAGCTACCCAATACGGTTACTAATTTTTCAATTTCTTCTACGCTCATATGTGATTTTGCCTAACGCCCGCATTTGCGGTTGGTTTGGAGCGCAGCGGAAAACCAATCCGACAAAATGCGCTTGTTAAATTGCAATTGCTGCTGACTTTAGAGCAACGAAACAATAAGTGAACCAATTGAAGCTATTGATGCTGCAGTTGGCAAAGACTTAATCAGTGCGTTTACAACAACCTTACTTGGGCGTTCATTTTTACACTGTTCTTCTATTGCACTAACGACTTCTATTGCTTCAGATTTCTCTTCGGCCGATAATTCAAGGCGGTTTATTTCAGCCTTTAAAGCCTCAACACTTTCATACAATTCACTATTTATATTTACAATGTTATGAGAGTTGTCCGTTGAGTTATTATTTACGCGTGCATTATTACCATGAAAATTATAAGTAATATTTTTAATTTCGGCTTCAGCTTCAGGAATTCCTAGTTTCTTATAAGAAATCTTGTATCCAGAAGATATTCCACTAAAGCCTTGATAAAAGCCGGGATCTATAACTTTAAAAGTTTCTTCAATACCACTGGGAAGTTTACGGACTAAAAGGTCACCCGATTCAATTGGAACATCATAACGCTCAGTTATTATTGCATTAGGAGTTACAGCTGATTTTATTCCTTCTACGACTTCACCACTTTTTTTTCGCAACAATAATTGATCATTCATCATGTCTGAAAATGACATACATTACCTCCTTGCAATTTAACAGATAATTAGACTCCCTCTCCTCAGCTAAACTTAACCTGCTAAGAAATTTTTATTGGGAGTCAAACAGTTATGAATAATTCTACTATTATTGGTGTTGATTTAGCAAAAGATGTGTTTCAAGTTTGTGTGTACACAAACAATAAAGTGCTTTCAAACAATGAAATGACGCCGCAAGCATTCACATCTTGGATTGCCAATCAAACACCTACTATCGTGATATTTGAAGCCTGTGCGACATCTAATTACTGGAAGCGCCTTGTATCACAGTTTGGTCATGAAGCTCGACTAATAAGCCCTCAATTAGTTTCTAGAATACGTCAGCATCAAAAAACCGATAAAAATGATGCACTGGCCATTATTCAATCCAGCCTGTTACCTAGTATTAACTTTATTGGCGGAAAAACGCTTCAACAGCAGCAATTACAATCCATTCTTAGAATGAGAGAGCTCGCGGTAAAACAAAAAACCGCTCTAAAAAATCAACTGAAATCCTTATTACTAGAATTTAATTTACGCTGCTCTAAAGGTCATGGCGGATTAAAAAATGCCGTTTATACTGCGCTAGAAGATGCTGAAAATGGATTTTCTGATATTTTTCGCCATGCATTAGCACAAGCTTGGGAGTTTTACGTTGCAATAAATGAGCTCGTATCTTCTTATGACGAAAGTTTAAAAAAACTGACTAAAAGCCTTCCTGAGTGCAACAAGTTAACTCAACTTGAAGGGGTAGGATTAATTAATGCTGTAAACCTGTATATGACTATTGAATGTGAAGGTGAGCGGGCCTTTAAATCAGGCCGAAATGTCTCAGCATGTATTGGTTTAACCCCCGTTCAACATTCTTCTGGTGGGAAAATCAAGCTTGGCTCAATCGGTAAAAAGGTTAGAAATAGTGCATTGAGAAGCCAATTAATCACTGGAGCATTTACTTTTGTAAATAGCATTGATAAGCGACCAGCAAAAACAGAGAAAGAGCTGTGGCTTAAAAAATTAATAGAACGACGAGGGAAAAAATGTGCCGCTGTTGCTCTCGCTAATAAAACAGTCAGGACTGCATTTTCAATGCTACAAAACAACACAAACTATTGCTCAGTAGCACTATAGGGCGAAAAGGTTAAACACTTCATTACTTTGCATAACTCATTCGGTAAGCCAGTAATACACTGAGAGGTTAAAACCTCGCCTAACAGATGTGGCCCCGATACGCGCAATTATCATTGAGTCGATCATTTTAGATTGAACTCGTACATAAGTTCGCAAGTATCAAATAATGGGGTGTTGGCATGAGGGAGTCTACATAAGTGTATTAGCAAGAAACTCGGATTAACCCGAAGATTTTTCCACACGTTCACTGCTAATCAATTCATTTATCACCATAAGATACTCTAATGATGAATTTTTAAAAGCAATTAGTCGATTTTATGCAATGTAGAAAGCGAGAACTGGGTTTAGCGAGCCAATTGTGAGGTGTGCTTAGGAAGCAATTAAGAAGTATGGTAAAAAAGAGTTATACGCATCTGATTGGTAGTAAATTTGGTTTTACTAAAAGCCCTTTGGACTAATAGAATTTTCATTATTAATCCAAAGGTTAGCTTTACAATGTGGAGGGGTTACTTCGCCTTTGGTCTAAACGGCTTAATGACGCTTTCATCACACTCAAGGAATGGGCCTTCCATCAAATCGATGCAGTAAGGAATGGCTGGGAAGACGGCATCTAAACATTCACGGATCGATTTTGGTTTACCCGGTAAGTTAACAATCAAGCTACTGCCACGCAGACCTGCCGTTTGTCGAGATAGGATCGCGGTTGGAACAAACTTTAGCGATTCTGCGCGCATTAACTCACCGAAACCAGGCATCATGCGATCGCATACTGCTTCTGTTGCTTCAGGCGTCACATCGCGCTTTGCAGGGCCAGTACCACCGGTGGTCACGACTAGGCTACAGCCATCTTCATCAACCATTTTGGCGAGCATCGCTTCAATTTGGTCTTGCTCATCTGGGATCACTTGATAAACCGGTTCCCATTCAGAAGTTAAATACTCGTTGAGCGTGTCAATGATGGCTTGGCCTGATAAGTCTTCATACACACCTTGGCTAGCACGGTCACTTACCGTCACAATACCGATTTTTGCTTTGCTCATTACTTGTTCCTCTACCAAAGTTTTTTACCGCGAACAAAATCGAGGTATTTCAAATTTTAAACTCCGCTAAGATACCGTTTCAAGCTAGAAATGAACATAGTCTATTGCTTGGATACACCATTTTATTATCGCTTTACACCAAGTTATTGCTTTTCATTGAACCTATTGGTGATCCACACCGTTTGATAAGGCTTCAGCTGCATACTTTCTGTTGCACCAGTCAGTTCGGTACCGCTGATCAAATCTTTCCAATGATCCGTTTGAATGAGGTTCATATCCGCTAAATTTAACGTTTGTTCTTCAAGGCTGATGTTACTGACACAGAAAATACTTTGTCTTCTGTCCATGCTTTGTCGCCAAAAACCAAATAACTGCCCGCCTAAATGCAGCGTAAATTGCACCGCATTAGGATGAAATGCCGTTTGATGAGTACGTAAGTCAATCAGGTGTAATAAACGATGTAATACTTGATGATGCTGAGTATGCGGTTGATTGAGTAACTCTTGCAGTTGCGAATAGTCCCAACGGTGACGGTTGATGGAACGGTTTTGGTTGGTGTTGGCAACTTTATCGTAATCATTCCCTGTACCAAGCAAACTGTGGATATAGATGCCCGGAATCCCCTCCATTGCCAGCATAATCGCATGAGCACAGATAAAGCGTTCGATGCCATATTTATCCGGCCCTGCTTGGGTTCCTTGTAGGGCATCAAACAGAGCTATGTTAATCTCGTAGGGCTTACGCTCACCCGTTTCGGTTGCCCGCCATGACACTAAACCGCCAAAAGATTGCATCGTATTCACAAGCACGTTGATTTCTTGCTCTTGCAGTAGCCCCTCAACCGGGCGCAAACCAATACCATCGTGCGAGGCAATAAAGTTAAAGTACGTGGTACCTTGTTGCGCCGGCGGCATCCCCATCATCCAACGTTTGAGATGGTCGCCATTGCCGGTAATTAAAGTATTCACTAATAGCGGCGGCAAAGAGAAATTATAAATCGCATGCGCTTCATTGGCGTTACCAAAGTAAGTCAGGTTTTCATGATTTGGAATGTTGGTTTCGGTAATAATAATCGCTTGTGGGCAGGCTTGTTCTATTAGGCTTCTCAGTAGTCGAATCACTTCATGGGTTTGCTCTAAATTAATACAGCTGGTGCCGATTTCTTTCCATAAAAAAGCCACCGCATCAAAACGAAAGGTTCGGATACCATGGTCAATATATTGGCGAATGATCTCAACAAAGGCGGTTAATACTTCCGGATTACGGAAATCAAAATCGACCTGATCATGGCTAAAGGTGCACCAAACGTATTTTGTGCCTTGCGCGGTTTCAACTTCCTTCAATAGATCAGAGGTTCTTGGCCTCACCACTTGCTTCGTCTCAGTATCCTTGGGCACCGTATAAAAATAATCATGCCCAATGCCCTCACCCTTAATGAAGTTTTGAAACCACGCACTCCTGGCCGAACAATGGTTGATCACCAAGTCCGACATCAAATTATAATCACTGGAAATGGCTTGAATATCACGCCAATCGCCTAGCCCTTCATTGACACTGGAATAATCAATTACCGAAAATCCATCATCTGAACTATAAGGAAAAAACGGCAGAATATGCACGCCATTGATATAGGGTTGGCAATAGTCATTCAGAAACGATTTTAAGGTTTTCAATGGGGCTTGATCCGTTTGCAATAAGCTATCGCCGTAGGTGATCATGATGGTATCTTTTTCGCTCCATAACGATTGAGATACCGCCATAGGCATTGATATATCGAGATTTGGTGATAAGCGCATTGTATTCACCAGTTGATTGGCTAACGTTTTATGCGCCATTGGTAATGGAATACCTTGGTAAATCACATCCAAATGGTGACAAATTTTATCCACTAAAACATTTGATGACGTCATACTTAGCCCCCGAATTCTTGATAATCTAATTCCACCGCCTCTTTTAATCGCTCCATCACATCCGGCATGGCGCTTACCACACGGTTCCAGCTAGGAATAAATGGCGTTTCCATCGGGTTATTTAAGAAGCTTTGCCCTGCGGTCATAATATTTTGCGCAAACATTTCCACCGCTTTTTCTTCCATGTGAACATCTAAAGTGAGGCCATTCATCAAGGCATCATTGTGATAGGCTTCTACAAAATCGAGTGCGATACGGTAATAAGTCGCTTTAAGCGAACGAAAGCCTTCAGTGTTGAAGGTTTCCCCTTGAGTCGCCAATTTTCGAAATAGAGATTTGGTTATGTCGATCGACATTTTAGACAAACCACCATCGGTATTATCCAATGAAAGATCTTGGTGTTTATGATCGTAAGTTTTTGCTATGTCTACTTGGCATAAACGGTTACTGGCATAATTGCGGTGCATTTCAGAAAGCACGCCGATTTCTAATCCCCAATCGCTCGGGATTCGAATATCACTGAGTACATCACGACGAAAAGAAAACTCGCCAGCTAAGGAATATTTAAAGCTATCCATATAGTCCAGATAGGCTTTTTGCTCTGTGACCCGTTTTAACGCTTTCAATAAAGGCGTAACTAATAAACGCGCCACCCGGCCATTCATTTTGCCATTGGCCACTCGAGCGTAGTACCCCTTACAAAACTCATAATTAAAGCGTGGATTGGCCACTGGGTAGATTAACCGGGCTAATAAATCATGCTTATAAGTGACAATGTCACAGTCATGCAGTGCGACGGATTCTGCTTTTCCCGTAGCCAGCACATAACCCATGCAGTACCAGACATTACGGCCTTTGCCGAGCTCTTTAGGGGCTAAACCTAACGAAGCTAATTCTTTATCAAGGGCTTGAAGACGTGGGCCATCGTTCCACAAAACGCGGTGATGCTGAGGTAGATCTTTAAAGAAAGATAAAGCATGTTTATATTGCGCTTCATCCGCTCTATCTAGGCCGATCACAATCTGAGATAAGTAAGGTACTTGCTTTAATTCATCGACAATTCTCGGCAGAGCTTCACCTTCTAATTCCGAAAATAAGGAAGGTAATATCAACCCCATGGAACGCTGATCGGCAAACGACATCAGCTCTGCTTCTAATTCCTCCACTGGTCGTTCAGACAAGTTGTGTAATGTTGTCACGATTCCGTTTTGATAAAAGTCAGCCATGATGCCTCCTGCATTCCATGCTAAATATTTAATACGCGGCGGTTCAATCTCTAAGAGCTCACCTGCGCCATTTCAATGTATCTACTCATCGAGTAATAAAATCTTTTTCATGCATTCCGCCCATCCTTGCGGGCCATATTGATGACTATCTAAGACCCCTTGTTCACGATTAAGAATGGGGAAATCATGATGTTGAGATCGAATACGTATCGCGACATCGGCAGCCTCTAACATGCTGATATCATTATGGCTATCGCCAAGCGCGATACTAAACCAATCTTTTGAGCGATCGATTTGCTGGTACATATCCATCAACCACGCCATTGCGATCCCTTTTTGGGCATGACCTCCAATATGAAGAAAGCGGCCACCTTTTAATACTGTTGCGCCTTGTTGTTGCATGTAGGCGATAAATTGCTGCTCTTGTTCAGCGTTGCCAAGCCATTTCACTGGCTCACCATAATCTCGCTGTAAGGCCTGTTTGGACTCTTCTTCGGATAAGCCTGTCAGTTTCGCCACGTCAGCTGCCGACATCTCCGTCATCAAACGAAAACACCCTTCAAATTCATGTTTCGCTTGTTCAATATAAGGCTGCCAATGGCGGCGATGTTGAGTAAACGATTTACGCCAATAACCGTCAATGGAATCACAGCCTTGCGGTGGATTAATCCGCATCTCTTTTGGAATAAAAAGCGCCGCACCATTTTCAACAATAAATGGCGTATTGAGCCCTAGCTTTGGCATTAAACTTTGCAGCTCAGAAAAGGTTTTACTGGTGGTTGGGATCACGGGGATCCCCGCTTGTATCAAGGTGGTGAGAACCGGTTCAACGGCATCGGTACGGTAATCGTTATGATCGAGTAACGTGCCATCTAGATCGGTAAAAACAATCGGATGCAGCCCTAGTCTAAGCATCAAAATACTCTGAACCCGTCTGGGGCGCTAACTTGGTGCTTGCATCATCATGGTGCACAATCATCGGCATACCATACGGACTTGCACTATAAATGGCCCTGTGCTCTAACATCGTCTCGTTCAATGATGGAAAATATAAAGATAACCACATACTTATCGCTCCTTGCTTTATACCTAAGTAAAAGTAATTCAAGAAGCGTGCCACTGGTGTTTTGTCTTTCTTCATTGTTTATAGAGACAAAAATGGTTTATAGAGACAAAAATGGCCTGAACGTTTCCATTCAGGCCATTGCACAATAAAGGTTGGTGTGTGTATTTTGTTTACTTACGGATTGCCATATCTTTATTGGTCATCTTCACGCCCTTGATTTGTGCAAATACTTTCTGCCCAACCTCAAGTTGTAGATCTTCATAAGCCCAAGCAGTAATGTTGGCCCAAAGATAATGCTCACCTTCACCGATTGCTAAACGAATAGAAACAGGCTGCGCAGGATCGGTCACAGGTGCGAGTTCGACAACTTTTGCCGGCAAGATATTTCGAATCGATGTGTCTGTAGATTCCGATAACGTTAACGATACGTCGGTGGCATGGATGCGAATTCTAACCGATTCATCGACATTCGCATCGATACCCGACATCCACACACCACAACTCGGCGCAATTTCCACATAGGTCAGCGCGTAACGTTGATGATGTTGCTTGATGACGCCTTTAAATATCGTGCTCAAATCCGCTTCATCATGCCAAGGCTTAAATGCACTTGATGCCCACATCGTTTCTATATCGCCAGAACCAACGATTCTTCCTGAGTCCATTAATAGCATGTGATCCGCTAAGTGAAGAATCTCATCGAGACTATGCGTAACATACAAAATTGGAATTTGAATCTCTTGCGCTAACGATTCTAAAAACGGCAGCACTTCTTTTTTTCTCGGCAGATCTAAAGACGCTAATGGCTCATCCATCAACAAGATTTTAGGCTCTGACAGTAAGGCTCTGGCAATCGCACAACGTTGTTTTTCACCGCCAGACAAATCGGCCGGATAACGGTCCAATAATTCAGATAAACCAAGGAGATCAACCACTTGATTAAAGTTACGTGGTAGCTTTTTTTTACCAATAAGCTGGCCTTTACCTAGATACCCTTTAGATTTAACGCCATAAAGCAAATTACCCTTCACTTTATAGTGTGGAAATAACCGAGATTCTTGAAACACGTAGCCAATATCTCGTTTTTCAACGGCAAGATTGATACCTTGCTGTGAGTCAAACAACACTCGTTGATTGATACTTATCGAGCCAGAATCTGGATTTTTCAAACCACTGACGGCATTAATAATGCTGGTTTTGCCTGCGCCTGAGCGCCCAAAAATAGCGGTAATTCCAGAACTCGGTATATGCGCTTGAATATCTAAATCAAAATCAGTAAAACGCTGCTTAAAATTTAAATCAATCATGCTTGGCCTCCACTCTTGTCATCACGAGAACTGGAAGCACTAGAAACCCCTAGCTTTTTCTGTGTTTTTTGAGTTAACCATTCAGAGCAAAGTAAAGACAACAAAGCAATCACGATAGAAATCACACACAAACGCCCAGCTTGAAATTCTGCCCCTGGCGTTTGAATAAAATTATACATTGCCAATGGCAGCGTTTGCGTTTGATTAGGAATATTTGCCACAAAACTAATGGTTGCACCAAACTCCCCGAGACTACGAGCAAATGACAGCATGGCGCCCGTGATCACGCCCGGTAATACCAACGGCAAGGTGATGGTCATAAAGACTCGAAATGGTGAAGCGCCAAGCGTTCTTGCCGCTTGCTCGAGTTTAGGATCGACATTCATGAGACTTAATCGGATAGAACGTACCATTAAAGGTAATGCCACCACTGCCGAGGCCAACGCAGCCCCTTTCCAGTTAAAGCTAAACACCAAACCAAAGGTATCAAACAACCACTCACCAACAATGCCTTTTCGTCCCATGGTCAGAAGTAACATATAGCCAATCACCACAGGAGGCAGCACTAAAGGAAGGTGAATCACACTGTCTAGCAGTTTTTTACCCCAAAACTCTTTGGTGACCAGCAGCCAAGCAAAGAAAATCCCTACCGGCAGCAACCAAAGCACCGCGATTGAGGACACTTTTAAGCTCAGTAATAAAGCGCTAATTTCGTAATCCGATAAGATCACTGACTATCCTTTCTTTTCATTAAATTTATTGGGCCACAAGTGGCGTAAAACCATATTTGATAAAGGTATCGCTCGCTTGCTGGCTCTTCAAAAAGTTGAAAAAAGCCTGACTGGTCGCTTTATCATTCAACGCAACCGCTGGGTATATGATTGGAGAATGCGTACTTTCTGGGAACGTTTGAATGATCGATACTTTTTGGCTCATTAAAGCATCGGTTTTATACACGATGCCAAATGGGGCTTCACCGCGCTCCACCAAAGACATAGTGATGCGGACATTATTACTTGGTGCCGTTTTAGACGCTAATTCACTCCATAGCCCCATATTTTCAAGGCTTTCTTTGGCATACATGCCTGCAGGTACGCTTTGAGGTTCACCTACCGCTAAACGATGTTCACCCAATAATTTAGGCAGTTCTTTAAAAGTACCTGCATCTACTTGCGCACTTTTCACCTCTTCAGAGCCAATTAGCACTAAGCTATTGCCCACAAGATCCGTGACCTGACCTTTGGTCGTCATGCCTTGATCTTCAAGATAAATCATCCATTTGGGATTCGCTGAAATAAACACATCCGCAGGTGCGCCTTGTTCAATTTGACGCGCTAAGGTGGATGACCCTGCAAATACAGGGACAATCGTGTCACCGGTTTCCGCTTGATACTTTTGCCCTAGCTCTTTAATAACATCTGTCATTGACGAGGCTGCGTAAACATTAATTTCAGCCGCAAACACTGAAAGTGATGAGCACAAAGCCGATAAGCCTAACGTATAAAGTGCTAACTTTTTCATGTATGGCTTTTTGGTGAATGTTTTTTTCATGGAATCCTCTAAAAACAAACGCTGTATACTTAAGTGCATAACGATGGGTGAATCATACGCAAAACTGACTCTATAAGCAAAATAAAATAAGTAGGATTATAAACAGGTCACTAAGATCTGGCTTGGTTCAAAAGATGCGTAGTAAGTATTATCGAGCTGTAAGGTGTTATTTTTTAATGTATTTTCTTCTAATGATTGGTGTGTCACAGAAGCATATAACAATGTGCCATCACCAATATCTAAAAATACTTCACTGCTCACGTCACCTTGCGTGAGATGGATGAGCTTCCCTTTTAATTGATTTTTATCGGTTTTTTGCGATGTTTGTGAAATTGTCACTGATGGCGCTTTAAACAGCAACAACACCTCTTTGCCAATCTCAAGTTGAAGCTGCTCTGTGCTAACACGAGTGATAATAGCTGAAATTTCACTGCCTTGGTTAAGCTCGACCACAATACGGTCTTTCACATCTTGAGATTCAATTCGTGTGATCCGTCCTTTCAACTGGTTTCTTGCACTGGTTTTTAAGCTAAAATGCCCCAGTATATCTAATAAGCTTTCAGTCGTGACATTGGTATCCATCAAGGCTTTCATCACCATCGACTGCATCTCATTCATCAGGCTATAAACCTTGATCAAGCGAATGCCAAATTCAGTTAACTTTGCACCTCCGCCACCTTTCCCACCGGTTTCACTAGAAACAACTAAATGAGGTGATGCTAGATTCATATCATTAATTGCATTCCAAGCCGCCCGATAACTCAATCCTGCTAACTTCGCACCTTGTGAAATAGAACCAGATACACCAATTTGTTCAAGCAAAGCAATTCGCTTAGGGTTAGCGAACAATTTCTGATTGGTATTTAATGTTAGTAATGCTTCTAATTCCATTGAAGTACCTTGATATAAGATGTCAGGAGCTAATCTCAGCTAAACAGCTCCGGCCAAAGTAAGGCTAGATTTAAATTTTGTTCGATACTATCGGCTAAACGATCCAGCGATTTAATTTGTTGTTGCTCACGGCTATTAATCGCTTGCAAATCACTCACTCCAGCCCATTCAAGAATATGTTCAAAAGCCGCCGGAGAATCAAAGATACCGTGGCAGTAAGTGCCAAAGATCATACCATCATCCGATAAGGCACCATCATATTTTTTATCATGTGAGTCAGTGTTTATGGATATAGGTTGTTGTAAATCAACAAGTGTCTCACCAGCATGAATTTCATAACCTATGATATTAGCCGCTTTTCCTTCAACTAAAGATATTGATCCTGTTACTTGCGTTAATGATTTATGCGGTTTGAGCACAGTATCTAATTTCAAATAACCTAACCCATCCGAATAACCTGCTGGACCTTCAATGCCATCGGGATCACTAATGATGTTACCTAGCATTTGATAACCGCCACAAATACCTATGAGTTTGCCGCCATAACGTAAGTGTTTTTCAATCTCTTTATGCCAATTCTGCTGCTGCAAAAATTCCAGATCAGCTCGTACCGATTTGCTGCCAGGTAAGATGACCAAATCAGCCCCTATCAAGCTTTGTCCTTGATAACGAAACTGAAAATCAATCTCTGGATGATGCTTAAACATATCAAAATCAGTGTGGTTACTCATGCGAGGTAACACCGGCACAAATACGGTGAGTTTTGTCTGCTCATTTTTTGTTTGTTGGCTATCAACGGCGTCTTCGGCATCAAGCTCTAAACCATGCAAATACGGCAATACCCCGATGACAGGCTTACTGGTTTTTTGTTCTAGCCAGTCTAATCCTGGGTTTAATAACTCGATATCGCCACGAAAACGGTTGATGACAAAACCAATCACGCGGTCTTGTTCTGATTGGGATAATAAAGCGAGCGTGCCATATAAATGGGCAAATACCCCACCACGATCAATATCGGCGACAATGATCACCGGCACGTCAGCCTCTTCCGCAAAGCCCATATTGGCAATATCGTTTTCTCGCAGGTTAATTTCCGCTGGACTCCCTGCACCTTCAATTAATACACAATCAAATTTTTGGTTCAGTTGAGCAAATGAATCCAACACATAAGGCATGGTGTAATTTTTATAGGATAGATTGCCCAAAGTCGCTTCTGTTGGCAGCGCTTTACCTTGTACGATAATTTGCGCTTTCATATCGGTATTGGGCTTTAATAGAATGGGGTTCATGTGAACACTAGGTTCAACACCACAGGCAAAAGCTTGCAAGGCTTGCGCTCGACCAATCTCACCGCCATCTTTAGTGACCGCACTATTTAACGCCATATTCTGCGATTTAAATGGCGCGACCAAAACGCCTTTACGCATCAACACGCGACATAAACCTGCCACCAGCACGCTTTTGCCTGCATCAGAAGTGGTGCCTTGTACCATTAACGCTTGAATCGGTTTTAACATTGTAGAGTCGCCAGTAATTAAGATTGGTAAAGCTCGAGAGGAAGACCATCTGGATCGTTGAAGAAGGTAAACTGTTTTCCAGTGAGTTCATCGATTCGAATCGGTTCACACGCCACGTTATGAGATTCAAGGTAGTCAATACATTGCTCTATATCATCCACAGAAAAAGCTAAATGACGTAACCCGCATGCTTCAGGGCGATCGACTCGCGCGGGTGGATTGGGAAACGAAAACAGTTCTATTTGAGTGGTAGCTGAGACTTGCAGATCCAACTTATAAGAATCACGTGCTTCACGGTAGGTTTCTTGCACAACTTTAAATTGCAGAATATCCGTATAGAAATGCTTCGACTTTATATAATCGGAACAAATAATCGCTACATGATCAATTTGATTAAACATTTCATATCCTTACCGTTAATCGACTCAATAAAAATAAATAGAAAAAAGCCCCCAATTCTGGAGGCTTTAACACTCTTCATGACAAGCAATCATGACATTCAGTGATTACTTGGTCGCATCTAATGAAACTTTAGGCTGAACAAATTCACGACTCACATCAACAATTGCGACATCACGGAAGAAACTACGGCCAAGTAGCAACCCGAAATCCATGTGTGTGCGATCCGCTAATGTAAATGGTGTTTTCACTTTTAAGTCACCGACTTGAATCCAACCTTCAACCACGTAACGTTCGAATGTTTCATCTGAGCTAGATTGACGAATAAATTTAGTAGAAACAACCGGAAGTTCTAATTCTTTCGATTCTTTACTGCCATGAGCGAGTTTGAATTTCACCCATTTTTTGCCATCACGCTCAAAAGCAATAACATCAACCGCACTCACGGAAGAAGTCGTTGCGCCTGTATCAATACGAGCGACAACGTTCACATTTAAACCTTCAATGTGAACCCATTCTTTTTGACCTAAGATCAATTTGCCATCTGCGCTTTTTTCACCCGAGGTGACAGTGGCTGGCGCTTTTGGTTTTTGTGGTTTCACCGTAGGCATTGGCATAGGTTTAACATTCGGGTGTTTTTCCATAGGAGACAACTCTGGCTTTGCAGCAGGTTTCGTACTAACGGCATTGTCAGAGGTCGTTGTCTCGGCTTTACTAGCATCTGATGTACCTGATGATTGTTCAGGCGTTGTTGAACAACCAACAATCACAACGGACAGTAACGCGGGAAGAAAAAAGCCCCATTTTTTCATGTTCAATAACCTTTTATATTTGTACCTATGCCCAATGATATTGATTGAGCTTAAGTTTATTTAGCTAATGTATTTATCGCATTTGCGACATATTGTATGTCTTTTTCTTGCAACCCTGCAATATTAATACGGCCATCACCAACGCCATAAATTCCATATTCTTCACGCAATTGCGTCATTTTTTCAGGCGAAAAGCCTAACACAGTGAACATGCCTTTGTGTGACTTTATAAACTCAAATTGGTCATTTTTATGGCTATTAACCAACTCTTGACACAAGGCTTGCCTTAAACCAACTAAACGTTGCTGCATTTCCACTAATTCGGCTTTCCATTGCTGAGTCAAATGTTCACTTTGCAATACCGTTTTCACTAATGCTGCACCATGATCTGGCGGCATCGTATAAGTAGAACGAGCTAGCGTTAGCAGTTTGCCTTTCGCATTATTGGCCTCTTGTAAGTTTTTACCAATAACAATCGCTGCGCCAGTCCGTTCACGATATAAACCAAAATTCTTCGAACACGAAGTGGTGATCAGCATCTCTTCGACATTATTGGCCATATGTTGTAAGCCAACAATGTCTTGCGCTAAACCATCACCAAAACCTTGATAGGCAATATCAACAAATGGTGTGAATCCATTTTTCTGGGCTAATTCAGTAATGGCTTTCCAATCATCAACAGTGATGTCTGCCCCCGTTGGGTTATGACAACATCCATGCAGTAAAACCACATCTTTCGGGCCAGCTTGGGCAAGGTCTTCTAGCATTTTAGCTGAATCGACCTGACGAGTTTCAGGGTTAAAGTAATGGTAAAAACGCACTTTCAATCCTGCCGCTTCCATAACAGGACGGTGATTGACATAACTAGGGTTGCTGATCCACACCGTCGTTTCTGGCTCTGCAATTTTCAATAAATCACCTAGCATTCTCAGTGCGCCACTCGCGCCCGGCGTTTGAATGGCAGACACACGAGAATACGCCGCCGTGTCTTTTAACAATAAATCCACCATACATTGGTTAAACTCTTCACAGCCCGCTAAGCCAACATACGCTTTGGTGGTTTGCTCTTGAGCCTGCTGAGTCTGAGCTTGTTTAATGGCAGCCATGATTGGTGTTTGACCTTGGCTATTTTTATAAACACCAATGCCTAAATCGACTTTTTCTGGACGGGGATCATTACGATAAGCCACGGAAAGTGACAAAATAGGATCTTGCTGCGGAGCGGATAAGTGAGAAAGCATGAATACACAACCCTGTGATAAATGATAAAAATTCAAATTACCACCAGAGCAAAAAAAAATCGACGAGATTTTCAGGATCCGGTCGATTTTATAATGTGATATTGCTGAAATATTTAAAATGTGACTCTTATTTATCTAAAATCAGATTTTCCGTCAAATAATGAACCACCTGATTACTGCTTCCTCGCCATTGCAAGCTAGGATCGGCCAGAGCTTTCTCAAACTTACCATCCACCAGCACATCAACATAATTCACGACTTCTTTTTGTGAATCGTTTAAGTCTGCCAAGGTATAACCTGTCCACATCCAAATGTCTTTATTTGGGCACTCTCGCTTCACTCGCTTAACTAACGTTAATACTACCGACAAATTCTGCGGGTGCAGAGGATCACCGCCAGATAAAGACAACCCTCGGCGAAATATTCGTGTATCTTGCAAATCACGGATAATCGCATCTTCATTTTCTTGGGTAAACTCGACTCCCGCGCTCAACGACCAAGTACTTTGGTTATAACACCCTTTACATTGATGCACACAACCAGAAACAAACAAAGTACAACGTGTCCCGGGCCCATTAATCACATCGACTGGGTAGTATTGAGAAATATTCATGGTAACTCTCTGAGCAACACTTATAGGTGTTTTACGCGACGCTTCACTTCTTCCTGCTTACCATCATTAAATGGTCGTGCATCTGGGCTACCTAAGTACCCACATACGCGACGCGTTACTGACACTTTGCTTGAATCATGGTTGCCGCATTTAGGACACGTGAAGCCTTTGCTTGTGCATTCAAACTCACCGGTATAACCACATTCATAACATTCATCGATTGGCGTGTTAGTGCCGTAATAAGGCACACGGCTAT
The DNA here is from genome assembly GCF_002218045.2 of Vibrio rumoiensis. Taxonomy (NCBI): domain Bacteria; kingdom Pseudomonadati; phylum Pseudomonadota; class Gammaproteobacteria; order Vibrionales; family Vibrionaceae; genus Vibrio; species Vibrio rumoiensis. Next base: position 564,441 of record NZ_AP018686.1, on the reverse strand, counting down.
AGCTGTAATCCCAAACGTTTTCTAATGCTTCAACGTTATGCTGCATATTCGGGAACTCCCCATAGCAGATAAAACCACCGCTTGAGATTTCAGGATATGGCATTTCAAAATCAATTTTATCGTACGGTGTGGCTTTCTTTTGTACGTCCAAATGGAAGCTATTAGTGTAATAGCCTTTGTCGGTCACGCCTTCGATCACACCGAATTGTTTCGCATCTAAACGACAAAAACGATTACATAAGTTTTCACTTGGTGTGCCGTATAAACTAAAGGCATAACCGCTTTCTTTAGTCCAGGTTTCAACATATTGCTTCATGAAATCAATGATCTTAATCGCTTTCAAACGCAAGATATCATCATCATAAACATGAGTTTCCGTACCAAATAACGCAGCAACGGTTTCATGAACACCAATATAGCCTAATGAGATAGAAGCTCGACCATTTTTAAAGATGTCAGCAATATTGTCATCAGCGTTTAAGCGCACACCACATGCCCCTTCCATATACAGAATGGGCGCAACACGAGCTTTAACATTTTCTAGACGATGAATTCGGGTATCCAGTGCGCGTTTAGCAAGATGAAGCTTAGTTTTTAATATGTCATAAAAACGTGATTCATCCCCTTGAGCTTCAATGGCAATACGTGGCAAGTTGAGGCTCACAACACCAAGGTTATTACGACCATCGTGAATCAACTTACCGTCTTCTTTATAAGTATTTAAGAAACTACGGCAACCCATTGGCGTTTTAAATGATCCCGTCACTTCGACAACTTTGTCGTAGTTAAGAATATCCGGATACATACGCTTGGTCGCACACTCAAGCGCCAGTTGTTTAATGTCATAATTAGGGTCGCTTAGTTTATGGTTTAAACCATCACGAATCGCAAACACTAATTTAGGGAATACCGCTGTTTTTCGGTTTTTACCAAGGCCCGCAATACGATTACGTAAAATAGACGATTGAATGAGCTTACACGCCCACGATTCACCCAGGCCAAAACCAAAGGTCACAAATGGTGTTTGCCCATTTGCGGTATGCAGCGTATTCACTTCATACTCTAGCGACTGGAAAGCGTCATAACATTCTTTCTCTGTTTGGGTACGCGCAAACTCTTGAGGATTTGGAATGTCCCACTCTTGCGCCAATTTTAATTGCTTTTGATGGCTAGCAAGTACATAAGGTTCAAGGATTTCATCAATACGGTTAATGGTTGTACCGCCATAAATATGGCTAGCCACTTGGGCAATAATTTGCGCTGTCACCGCGGTGGCGGTCGAGATTGATTTTGGCGTATCTATTTCAGCATTACCCATCTTAAAGCCGCGCGTTAACATCCCTTCAAGGTCAATCAACATGCAGTTAAACATAGGGAAAAATGGTGCGTAGTCTAGATCGTGGTAATGAATGTCACCAGATTCATGAGCATTCACGACATCCCGTGGCAAAATGTGTTGTTTCGCATAGTGTTTAGCCACAATACCCGCAAGAAGATCACGTTGAGTCGGAATAACCTTGCCATCTTTATTCGCGTTTTCATTGAGTAAATCGGTATTATTTTGCTCAATCAGGCCTTCTATTTCTTTATTCAGCGCACTGCTTTTTTCACGCGCAAGATCTCTATCATGGCGATATTCAATGTAATGACGCGCCAGCGATTTAAACTCACCCTGCATCAAGTAATTTTCAACCATGGTTTGAATATCTTGGATATGAATGCCATCAGGATAGTCAGCTTGAGTTTCGATCAATCTCTGCTCAACACAGCCAGCTAATTGTTGTGCATATTCCTTTAAACGATCGTCCGCCTTCTCTGCTGCACTCAGTACTGCAGCCACGATTCTATCTTGCTGAAACGAGGCTTTAGAACCATCCCTTTTTATAACAATCAACTGACCCATCCTAACTCTGCCCTCTAATAAACATTCATGATATAGACACAAATAAAGCATGAAACACAATATGTTGTGCCATTATCGATTTTATCGCTAGGTCGATCTTGATCTAAATCAAAGGTTGTCAGGGGAATAATAAAGAGATTTTTTGCAAGTCTTTTTGCTCACAAAATTCAAAATAATATGCTGAATAAACACACTAACCCGCTTCGTTATGTTAAATTTTTCACTCAATTTGCTATCGAATTTATTAACTTGTGAGAAACCATCTACAAATGAAAATACAATGGAAATATTTCGCTTACGTTTATCTTTTTAGTTGTATTTCATTGCCAGTTTCGGCAGAAGTTAACACAACTCAACCGATAAAAATAAGCACATGGAATTTAGAATGGCTTACGACTTCTCCAACGAATTCTATTAAAGAGAGCCAGAGAAAAGCACAAGATTTTAATGCATTAACTATGAAGTTTGGCCAAATCAAACCAGACATTCTCGCGTTCCAAGAAGTAGACTCTATCGCGGCCATTCATAAAGTGGTTGGAGAGGATTATCGCATCTATCTCTCAGATCGCGCTAAGCCACAATACTCCAATCTTCAATTTAAAGGGGTCAACCAATATACCGGTTTTGCAATATCCGAAAAGTGGCTCATCAGAAATCAAGGCAAGATTGTCGATCCTCAAGATATCGAGCTATTAAATAACGCTAAACTACGCTTCGCCACATATATTGTGATACAACAAGCCAACCGACCTGATTTGCATTTGTTATCGGTACATTTAAAGCATGGTTGCGCGGCCAAGAAAAAGCGTTCACGTTCTTGCCAACAGTTATCGGATCAGACTGATAGATTAAATCAATGGTTAGCGGCGCGAGTTGAAAAGCAACAGACTTTTATTGTTTTAGGGGATTTTAATCATAACCTTGCTTACCAAGGCGATTGGATGTGGCAACAATTAACGGCAAAACTAAATGAAAAAGTGCAATTAGCAACTCAAGCAACACCGGCGATATGCCAGGTGAAATCAAACCGGAACCCCAATCAACTCTATCGCTACCCTAGCTTAATTGACCATATTATAGTTAGCCGACCAAGTCAGGTGCATGAGACACAACAGATAGCATTTACTAAACAAGAAGCGTTGAATTATCACTTAAGCGATCATTGCCCGGTGGTCAGCGATATCGATTTCATCTCAGCCAACACTATTTAGATTGAACCCCACCCACTTTGGCAAGAGCCAGTGGGTAATGACGTTGTTCGGCTAATGTACATGCCGTATCTAAAACCTGTTCAATCGTCAGTTGTGAAGCTATGTTTTGTTGAGTGAGCTGACGTTCGTCATAAAAACCGCACTCTCGCATTTGCTCTTCAATTTGTTTAGCCGCTTCTAACGCGGATGAGGCTTTGACGATTTCCATACGAGCATAATTATCACCCGCGAACGATACACTCGCGGCACGTAAGGTAATATCGGTCCCCGGAATTTGTTGTGCGCCAAATAAAGGTTTACCACCAAGTGTTGCGCTTGCGAAACTGGGGATAAATTGCGCCATGTGCTGAATGGCTTTATTGGTTCGAATGGTTTGCTGCTCTTCACTCCAACCGTGAATGATCTTATTAACGAGATGCACCGGTAACTTGGGCTGCGAGCTTTCTTCAGTAGAGTGTGCAACCCCATCTTCAAAGAGTGTGATGTCTTCTGTCATACCATGCAATTGGAAATAACCATCTGGGTACGGCGTTAATTGCGCCATACCTTGTGGCGTACCACGCTCACCATGAAAGATCACTTCTGGCCATAACGCGCTGCCTTCTTGCCAATGCGTAACATAAGCCGCTTTAAATTCCACTAAACGTGAACGAGGTGCGTTTATCCAGTCATCAACCACACCGGTTTGATAGCCTGATGCATTAATCAAATAATCAACGGTGGTCGCCTGTTCTGGTGTATGAACAGATTGGTTAGCATCATACGATGTGTGATGAATCGTCCATTGTTTATCTTGAGCTTCAACGCCGATAACTTGAGTTTGAGTATATATTTGACAATTCGGTAGCTGGCCTAGGGCAAGGTTCACGGTTGCCGATAAACGGAACACACTTAGACCGTATTCTTGCACTAACACAACGGGGAATTTTAACGTATTAAGATCGACACTTTTCGCAAATGGGATCATCCATTCATCTAAACTTTGCTCGGTAAGCGAATCAGGATTGGGAACATCTCTTTTAGATAATCGTTCGAGTTCTTGCTGTGAGTAAAGTTTGAAATAATGTTGAGGGTCACCGAGCACTTGATTACTGCTGTCTTGTTCAACAAGCGACTGATACGCTTCTTTAATCACCTGTAGACGAGGAAGTAAGTCTTCAGGCTGCCCTTTATCTTGAATCGGAACCGCAATCACTGTCGGGCGCACATTCATCGTATGCTTATATAATTTAACCGTCTCAATCGATTCTTTTAGCAGTTGAACACATTGCTGCTGAGAGATTTCACGATACAAGTTACCACCAGCATGCAAATGACAAATCGGCGGACCATCCACCAAACTTGGTCCCTGTTCGAATATAGACACTTGAAGCCCAAGGTCAGCAAAGTGCAATGCTGCCGTTGCCCCAGCAATACCGCCACCAATAATACCAATGTGTGGATAAGCCATATGTAATCGATAATTCCTACAACAATAATACCCAAGCCAAGTTGGCGAATAGGCACAATCTATTTGAACTGACAATACCCTACCACTTTAGTCGGATATTTCGAACTAAATTTTAATCATGGGCGACCAAGTGGTTAAAAAGTAGGAGTTATCGCTGGATTAGCGTGCGATTTTTCCTCAGCTAATTTTCTTATATTAACTCTGATATTTCACTCAAAAAAATATAAAAAATCACTTGACCGATTCTATTCACTTTTACAAAAAATCGATGTTGTGAATAACCAAAATCCGCTAAGCAATCCCTGCCGAGGCTTACAAGCGGATTGGTTAATTTTCACAATGAAGTTATCCCAATATTTATCCACCGTTTTTGTGGATAACTACCTTTTTTATTCATCGCGATTCTAAGAACCCAATTTATTAACAGGGATAAGTAATTGCTTAATAAGTGTCCGAAGCACTAGCGCTAACGTCACAAATGCGAGCAATGGTAAAGTTACCCACAGTGCAAAATGCCAAGTAGGCTCAAGTTCAAAGCCCCATTTCATTAAGCTAGCAACACTCGACTCTGCGCCAAAGCTGGCCACCAAACCTGCTATCAAAGCCATGATGCCATATTCATACCACACGGTTTTGTTGATGCGCTTTTTACTGGCACCCAACGTTCGGTACAAACGTATCTCATCTTGCCTTTGTGAAAGACTTAAACGCAGTAAAGTGAATATCAGCAATAAACCGGCAATCACAGCTAAACCGGCAAGTACCGTAATTGACCACACTATTTGGGTCAGCAGCACCTGAATTTTGCCAGCCATCGTTCGAATATCCATTAAACTTACGGTTGGAAAATCTCTCGCCATCGTATTTAAGAAAGCATCCGTTTTTGCACTATTCCCTTCAGGCGCTTTAAAACTTACAAGCCAAGTTGCTGGAATATCTTTTAAAACATCAGGTGAGAAAATAAAGTAAAAGTTCGGCTTCATTTCACGCCAATGCACTTTACGGATGGTATTTACTTTTGCTTTGACGGTTTGACTACTAATCACAAACGTTAAGGTATCGCCAATCTTTAACCCAAGATCATTGGCAACATCAGATTCAACGGAAACACTCGCGGGCTCGCCCCATTCACCTTCTAATAAGTCGTTACGTTCTGGCAAGGTTTCCGCCCAAGTGAAATTTAACTCACGACGTAATGAATCACTCTTGTCTTCGCCATCGGCATACTCTTTCGCTTCAACACCATTAATCTCACTTAAGCGGCCTCGAATGATGGGATACGCCTCGGAACGAGTTAACTTCTGAGCATCAATCTCTTGTAGATATTGATCCTTTTCATAGGAGGCAATATTGAGCGCAAACACATTTGGGGCATCTTGAGGCAAAGTTTGTTGCCAGTCATTTAGTAGATCGCTGCGCACTAGCCAAATGATCGCAATCAACATTAATGATAGGGCTAAGGCACCAAACTGAATACCACTCGCAATCGAAGAACGATTAATACGACTTAACGCTAGTTTCAATGCTGGGGACGCAGGTAAACCTTGTAAACCTTTCACAATCAATAAGCTAATCACTCCAAGGATCACAAAGAGCACTAGAATGCTGGCAAGCACGATCCAAACCAGCGTATTGCCGCCGTACACTAACATCAACAAACCAAATGGTAATAAAGTGAGTAGCCACGCTTTTTGAGGAATATTTCCCTGACTAGGCTGCATGACTGATGCGGCAGAAGTATTTAACAAGCCAATCAAAGGGATCCCGAGCGCGGGAATACCAATCGCTAAACACGTACCCACGGATAATAAAAACGGCATCAAGCCATAACTCGGTAGCGGATCAGGTAAAACGTCGGTTAAAGGAATGCGCAAGACCATTTCAAGAAATACACCAATTAATGAGCCAAACACGATTCCTATGGCAAATAAGCTGCCAATTTGAATGCTCAACCAACGGATCAACCAAGGGCGTTGCGCGCCTAGGCTTTTGAGCATCGCAATGGTCTGGCGTCGGCTCGATACGTAATGCTGACAAGTTAATACCAATGTTATTGCAGCCATTACGACGACAATCGCGACAGTTAATGACAAATATTGCTTGGTTTTATTAAACACTTCAGAGGTTCGACTTTGTGAATCTTCATCAACCCAGCGATCACTTGGGGTTAACTCAACCGATTGTTTAATTTGAGCGATTTGTTGCTCATCACCATTAATAAACAAACGAAAGCTGACTCGACTTCCTAACTGCACCGCGCCTGTTTTGTCCACATCAGATTGATGTATATACACACTCGGCATTTGCTGAAATGGATTAAAAGCCAATCCTGGCTCTTGCAATACTTCCCCACTCACCACAAAATCCGCATCGCCAATAGTGACACTGTCACCCACCTTAACCTTGAGTTGTTGCATGACTCTCGGCTCTAACCACAGTTGATTAGCTTGTACGTGATTAGCTTGACCAGAAGCATTAGAAAGCAGCATTTCACCACGCAAAGGATATTGACTATCCACCGCTTTCACTGTCACCAATTGCATGCTGTTATCACTAAATGCCATGGTGGCAAAGCGTGTCAGTGTCGCCGTTTTAACTTGCTGCTGGGAAGCTTGCGTTAATAAACTGTCTGGCAATGGGTTGGATGACCGAAATACCGTATCGGCGGTCAAGGCGTTTTTCCCCTGAGTTTCCACCACTTGATCCATGCGATCGGCCAATGCGGCTAAACCAAATACACAAGCAATAATGAGAGTTAAGGCAATGGCAATCGGCCACAGTTGTCCCTGTTTAATTTCACGCCAACTCCACCTCAATAATTCTCGATTCGGCAATCGCTTTATATTTGGCTTCATGCCCGCTCCTCCAGCTCACCCGCTTGCATGTGAAGCGTTCGATCGCAGCGTTTGGCCAAATCATTATCATGAGTCACTAACACCAAAGTCGTTTTATGCGCTTTATTGAGTTCAAATAACTGTTCAATGATATTAGCCGCGGTAATTTGATCTAAGTTACCTGTAGGTTCATCAGCAAATAAAATCGTCGGTTTGATCATAAAGGCGCGAGCTAAAGCCACACGCTGCTGTTCTCCCCCAGACAGTTGGCTCGGGGTATGCGTTAATCTTTCTTTTAAGCCTACTTCGGTGAGTAATTGGGTTGCTCTTTCAATGTCTTCCTTTTCACCTTTTAATAAACAAGGCAAAGTGACATTTTCTAATGCCGTTAAGGTTGGGATAAGTAGGAAACTTTGAAACACAAACCCTATAGAATCACTTCTTAACGCTGCACGTTGCTCATCATCGAGTGTCGATAAAGGCTTACCAAGCAAACTCACTTCGCCTTGAGTTGGAACATCTAGTCCAGCGAGCAAGGTCATCAAGGTCGATTTACCTGCGCCAGAAGTACCGACAATCGCAACACTTTCTCCAGCACGAATGGCTAGGTTCACTTGTTTTAATATGGTTAAATGTTCTTTCTCAGTAGAGACTGATTTAGACACAGATTGAGCTTGGATGACTATTTGGTTTGAATCATGGAACTCAGGTGATCGAGTAGACGAATATGGGTTTACACTCAAGTTTACGCCGTCATTCTCTGCTGCGTTTTTTATAGATGGATCTTTTATAGGTGATTGAGACATGATGAGATTGTTATCCTTACTATTAGTGCTGTGCTTTTCTTCCGTCACACAGGCTGCGGTAAAAACCACTATTTTAATCTTAGGCGATAGTCTAAGTGCTGGGTACCAAATGCCGATTGAGCAAAGTTGGCCATCACTACTACCAAAAGAATTACAGCAAAAAGGAATTGAAGCCGATGTTATTAATGGCAGTATCTCTGGTGACACGACAGGTAATGGCTTACAACGACTTCCATCACTACTCAAACAACACCAGCCCGATTGGGTATTGATTGAACTTGGTGCCAATGATGGCTTACGCGGCTTCCCTCCTGCTACGATTCAACGTAACTTGAATCAGCTTATTCAGCAAAGTAAAGAAGCCGGTAGTCAGGTCGCGTTAATGCAAATTATGGTGCCACCTAATTATGGCAAGCGTTACACACAAGCTTTTGCTAATTTATACCCTGAGGTAGCCAAGCAGCAAGACATTCCGTTACTGCCATTTTTTCTCGAAAATGTCATCGTAAAACCAGAGTGGATGATGAAAGATGGTCTACACCCAAAATCAGAGGCTCAACCATGGATCGCCCAGTTCATGGCCACTCAGCTTCAATCCATTCTATGAATACAAAGCTCAATACTCTTTTCACTCATGAATGGTTCACAAAAAGTCGACTTAAATCAGAGTTGGCTTTGCTGTTTTTATCGTCAAATATTAATGATCTGAAACAATTTTTTTCTATTTAAGATAAAAAACTCACCTTTTTACCCTGTTTGCTCAATATTTCGCTTTGTTGATGCCTCTATTCTAGTATTTATTCGTTCGTCATTAATAAGATTCATAGGATAACGTATGGTCATTGAACCTATCATAAAGGGCGTGGTTGCCCGAAGTGCCCATCCATACGGATGTGAAGCATCAATCCAGCAACAAATTCAATTTGCTAAAACAGCGAATCAAATCAAATCTGGCCCGAAACGTGTTCTCATTCTCGGTGCATCGTCCGGTTTCGGCTTAGCTGCTCGTATCGCACTTGCTTTTGGCGGCAGTGAATCTGACACCATTGGCGTATCGTATGAGCGTGGCCCTTCTGAAAAAGGCGTGGGCACCGCTGGTTGGTATAACAACATTTTCTTCAAGCAAGAAGCCGAAAAAGCAGGCCGAATTGCCGTCAATATCGTGGGCGATGCGTTTGCTCAAGAGACGCGCGACCAAGTCATTGAAGCCATCGAAACTTACTTTGAAGGCGAAGTCGACTTGATCATCTATAGTTTGGCAACGGGGATTCGCCCTAACCCAACAACCGGTGAAAACTGGGTATCAAGCATCAAGCCAATTGGTGACAGCGTCACTGGCGCGACCGTGTTACTTGAAAATGATGAGTGGACTGAAACCACCATTGAACCGGCTACCGAGCAAGAAATCGAATCGACCATTAAAGTCATGGGCGGCTCTGACTGGGAATCTTGGGTTGATACTCTGATTAACGCCGAGTCGATCGCTGAAGGCTGTAAAACTATCGCATTTTCATACATTGGTTCAGAGGCTAACTACCCTATTTACCGTGACGGTACACTAGGCTGGGCAAAAGTGGACTTACACCAAGCAAGCCACTCTTTAAACCTTAAATTAGCAAACTTCGACGGTTCGGCTCATGCCACGGTATGTAAAGCATTAGTGACTAAAGCAAGCGTGTTTATTCCAACCTTCACCCCTTATATCATCGCGTTATACAAAGCAATGAAAGAAGATGGCACGCATGAAACTTGTATTGAACAAATGCAACGCCTATTTAGTGACAAGCTTTATAACCAAACACTGGTTCCGGTCGATGCAGAACGTTTGATCCGTATGGACGATTGGGAAATGAAACCAAGCGTTCAACAGCGTGTTGCTGAATTAATGGCTCAAATGAATGCCAGTAACTTTAAAGAGATTGGTGACTACCAAGGTTATAAGCAAGAGTTTATGCAACTCAATGGGTTTGATATTAAAGGTGTTGATTACCAACAAGATATTGATATCGACACACTAACCGCATTACAGCCTTAATTTATAATAAATAAGGTTATTTATGAGTCGCTAAACTCTGTAAGGGGAGTAATGGCTCAACGCCTCCTTTGCCGCACTACATACTTCGTCATAGTGCAAAGGAGGCTTTTTTTCATCTAGATGGCGACATCCCTCCATCTAAACCGCAATTCAGTATATAATCCCCCATTCGTTTTATTCTCATTACTCGCGATACCGGAACCCTATGGATACCTTGATCTTCAAACTGAAAAACATCGAAAAACAAAACTACCGTGCCTACCAACAAATCAAGGGCCAGTATGATTTCACAGATTTCGACCTTTTCATCGACACGGTTCAAGGCGACCCACATGCCACCGCTTCCCGTTTACGTGCACGTCGAGCTTGGTCTCTCACTGACTTACAATGGTTATTAGAACAATCTGAAGACTATCAACGCGCCGCTCGTGATTATATCGCGCGCTACTTTTCACAACTTGCGCAACCTGAAGCATCGGTAGACATCGCCTTTAATGGTCAAAGTGTATTAGATCACACCGCAGTAGTATTTGATGAAGAAGGCATCGAACTACGTTTTCGCGTCAATCTACCTGCCGATGGTCGTCAAATCCTCGGTAAAAAAGCGATTAATATCTTAACCTTCCACCTGCCTAAATTTATTCGTCGCGCCACCATTGCTCGTGAAATCGATATGGATGCATTAAAGCGCCATTGTGAAGTCGTAGAAGACCAAGTGGCACTTCGCAAACAACTCGCAGAAAACAACCTTGTAGCGTTTGTCGCTGACGGCAGTGTGCTTCCTCGTGTTTCGGGTGATTGTGATTTACCGATGAAAGAAGCCGTCACCTTTTCAGCACCAGAATCACTGGCCATTGAATTAGAGACACCGCATAAAGGGAAGATTCGTGGTCTAGGTATTCCTAAAGGCATCACGCTTATTGTCGGCGGCGGTTTCCACGGTAAATCGACCCTCCTGACGGCGATTGAACGTTCGATTTACGATCACATCCCAACCGATGGCCGTGAATACATTGTGACCGATCCTCAAGCGATGAAAATCCGCGCAGAAGATGGCCGTAGCGTTCATCATTTGAATTTATCAAATTACATCAATCATTTACCTATGGGTAAAGATACCAACGACTTCTCTACTCAAGATGCTTCGGGTTCGACCTCTCAAGCCGCTTGGTTACAAGAATCATTAGAAGCCGGTGCCACGACTTTATTGATTGATGAAGATACCTCGGCAACTAACTTTATGATCCGTGATGAGCGCATGCAGGCTTTGGTCAGCAAAGGCGATGAGCCTATCACTCCTCTGGTGGATCGAATCGGTCAGTTGCGTGATGAACAAGGGGTTTCGTCGATTATTGTCATGGGTGGTTCTGGTGATTACTTCGATGTCGCCGATACCGTGATCCAAATGCACGACTATCAAGCTTTGGATGTCACCAGTAAAGCAAAAGAAGTGGTTAAGCAACACCCGAGCCAAAGACAGTTAGAATCAGAAAGTGAACTTATTCAGCACCCTGCTCGCGCGTTTAATAATACCTGTTTAACCAAGATCTTAGCGGAAGGTAAATTTCGCATTCAAGGTAAAGGCACACATACTCTGCGCTTTGGTAAAGAGCACATTGACGTCTCTGCGCTGGAACAAATTGAGTCGACCAGTGAACTAAACGCAATCGGCTGGTTATGGTTCCAACTTTCTCAGCAACCAGGTTGGAGTCAAGATCCAGCAAAGATCTTTGATGCCGCTTTAAAGCAAGATTGGTATCAGACTATGCCTAAAAATGGCGATTTAGCTAAACCAAGAACGCTGGATGTGATGGCGGTTTTAAACCGTTTACGTAAAGCGCAATTCAAAGCATAAACATCATTAAGGCTAGTCAGAAAGCTCAACATTCTATCTAGCCTTCACTACACTCACTAAAATCAAGTTCTCCAATATGACTTCAGTTACCGATCTTAAATACCTGCAAGGCTATCCTGACGCAGTGTTATCTCAGGTAAAAACGCTTATCGACCAAGGTAAACTCGCTAAATGGGTAGAAAACAAATACCCACAAATGCACAACCTAAAAACTGAAAAAGCGCTGTACGATTACACCATAGCAATCAAGAATCGGTATTTGAAAAAGTCATCGCCTTTATCAAAGGTCATTTACGATCCCAAAATCCATGTCGTGAACCACGCGTTAGGCTTGCATACTTTTGTCTCGCGTAATCATGGTGGGAAATTAAAAGCGAAAAATGAGATTCGTATTGCTTCGATTTTTAAAGATGCGCCTGAACCGTTATTACGAATGTTAGTGGTCCATGAATTAGCCCACATTAAAGAGAAAGAGCACAACAAAGCCTTTTACGCTCTTTGCTGTCACATGGAGCCGGACTACCACCAATTAGAATTTGATGCGCGACTCTTTTTAACCTACAAAGAAATGGGGTCTCGCTAAAGCCGTTGGCTAAAAGCCGGAACCAACATTAAAGTAAAATGCGCTATCTTCATCACTAAACGCGAAGTCCATACCAATATTCAAACCAAAGCGGCGGGCAATCAAATAACGAAACCCTGCACCATAGGCGATTTCAGTGTCATCATATAAATCATGAGCCTCTTCCGCTACTGAGCCGGCCCCGACAAAACCTTGTAATGACCAACGCGGCGTAACTTGCCACATTAGCTGGGTTTGCGCGGTGAAAACATAATCACCTTGATATCGATAACGAGAAATACCGCGTAAATTGATATACGGACGAGCTAAAGGCGGTAGATTTCGATCAGCGTTCGTTAATGATTGATAATTCCCCGCAATCCCTAGCGTCCATGTTTTGGATAATGGAATAAAATACTTTCCATCTAATGTTAAGGTATCGTATTCATAATCACTGCCTAAACCATCGCGATACCATAAATATTCAGCTTTAGCGGTACCACCACTCGTTGGGTAAAACAGGTTATTACGTGAGTCATATTGCGCGATCAAACCTAGCGCTGAAGAAGTACTTTCATCACCTAAAACTCGTTGTAACACATCATTCGCAATATCTTGTTTCGCCCCAATTTTAGTGCGAAACCAAAGCTGGGAGATCCCGAGATATAATTTGGTATCCACGACTTTAAATTGCAGTTTTTGCAGACCACCAAAGCCTTCTGTTTGGCTTTCAAAAGCAAGGTTTTTATCCACTGGGATTTGATCAAATTCATGATAAATATCCATATTAATATTGGCATAACCCGCAGCGCCTAAGTAACGAATACGATCATTTAACCAAGTATGACGATGCGCGCCGCCCACAAACCACGTACCATTTTCCGTCGCAGCCCCTCCGACAATGGTAAAGTTAGGTGGAATAAGGTTTACGCCACCATCTGCCGACTCCATGGCTAATTTTTTTCTTTTATCACGAGCCTCTTTTGATTCATGCAAAAACATCCCCATAAATCCCCCACCATAGCCAATGGCAGGCTCTGTAAGCACTATTGGGATCGGTAGAAATGCGTAAGGATTCTCGGCAATCGCCTCACTCATATCAAATTTGCCATCTAAAGGATCCGTGAAAGAAGCGGCACTGACTGCTGGAGATAAGAAAAAAGGAAATGAAAAAAATAAAGATATCGCGAGCAGTGATTTAGAACGAGGCATCACATTTCCTTTGTTGTTCATTGGTGTTTAGCAAGCGTCGATATCCGAGATTATATACTCAATCAACTGGCTTGTTGTGATCATTTCAATTGATTTTGAGTCTCATTTTTACCTTGAATATAGCTACCAAGGTGAACACTGCTTACTTTATGTGCCACAAGTTCTACCACCGCGGCTAAATCGGTGGGAAATGTGCGCATGTCTTGCAAATTCGCCACCGGTACCCAATCCACCAATTGAATAAACTCCTCATCATTTAAACCAGCTAAATTATCAGTATGAGGTTGCCCTTTAAATTGCCAAATATGGTAGAAGAACTCAGCGTTATAACGATTTTTCGTGGTTTCTAAAAACTCTCGCACACACAACAACTCGCCGACCTGTACTTCGAGTCCGACCTCTTCCAAGCATTCCCGTTTGACACAATCTTTGGTGTGCAAGTCACAAGCTTCTAGCCCCCCACCTGGTGGGATCCAATATTCACCACTGAAGTCTTTCACTTTCAGTAATAAAACATGCTCATTTTGCACAATAATGCCCGCTGCGCGGATACGGTGTTTCGCTGCTGCTTGATTATTCAACGTTGTTCTCCTCATCGTAAAAAACGTCTTTGGCCGCTTGAACGAGTTGTAAATGCAATGGAATCAGATCGGCATGATTTGAACGGTACCCTCCACCGATCACACTCGCTATCGGCAATGATTTGCGCCGGGCAAGCTCAAACATAAAACGATCACGTCGATAAATGCCAGCGCTCGTCACGTTTAAATACCCAAGCTCATCATCACAATGAATATCCACACCGGCATCATATAAAATAAAATCTGGTTGATAGAGATTGACCGCCATTTCAACAACCGTGGTAAAGCTTTCTAAGAACTCGTCATCTTCCGCTTCTCGTGGCAATCCAATATCTATATTCGAATCAGGTTTACGAGCAGGAAAGTTTTTCTCGCAATGAAACGATACGGTAATAATGTCATGATGTTGTTGGCATAAAGCCGCGGTACCATCACCATGATGCACATCGCTATCAATAATTAATACTTTATCGATCCCGTCAACGCTGAGCGCATAATGGGCAGCCAAGGCGAGATCATTAAATAAGCAAAAGCCGCTACCAAAATCAGCGTGAGCATGATGATACCCACCACTTAAATGGATCGCGACTTGATTTTCTAACGCCATCTCAACGGTTTTACATGTTCCCCCCGCCGAACATAAGGTGCGTTGAATTAATGCCTCACTCCACGGAAAACCAATACGCCGCATTTTTGCTTCGGGTAACCTCCCAGACACCAAAGCATCGACATAATCAGCATCATGTACCAATTTAACCTGCTCCACACTCAATGCCTTTGGCTGAACAAAGCGGAAACTATTTTGCCAACAACGATTGGTTCCCATTTTGGCCAAAATAGATTGGTACAGTAATTGATATTTATGGATTGGATAACGATGCCCATCAGGCAGCACCAAATCAGAATAAATGGGATGGTAGATAAGCGACAGCATCATTCACCACACAGGTTAGAAAATTAAGTAAGAAAGATAACGGATACTACCAAATTCACTGTAAATTGCACTTGGCGCTCCAACTTGCCTCATATTTCATTGTGACAAAGATCACTCCTTCAATAGCCCATCGAAACGTTTCGATGATCTATTTCACAAAACATTGAGCGCTAGAATGCATTATTTAAAACAATCATTATGCTCTATCGAAACGTTTCGCTGATGCCAAATTATCAATCCAACTAGGTGTATCAATATGAAAAAAAGCGCTCTTCTCCATTCTGAATTTTCACACCTAATCGCAACATTAGGTCATACCGATGAAATTACAATTTGCGATGCAGGACTTCCAATTCCGAATACAACACCTCGTATTGATTTAGCCCTTACGCTTGGTATCCCAACGTTTGCTCAAACTGTTGATGTATTTTTAAAAGAATCACAAATTGAAGGCGTCATCGTGGCCAATGAATTTGCACAAATCAGCCCTGAACACCACGACGCTCTACTTAAGCGAATTCAACAAGAAGAAAATCTAACGGGTAAAGCAATCAGCATTACTTACCTCACCCATGAAGCATTTAAAGCAAGAAGTCATCAAAGCAAAGCCATCATTCGCACTGGTGAATGCACGCCTTATGCGAATGTGATCTTTCAATCTGGTGTCACTTTTTGATCTAAAGACAAGCATGTGAGATGTGAATATGACAAAAGCTATTTTAGAGCTCAACCAAATCGAAAAAGCGTTTCCAGGTGTAAAAGCGTTAGATAAAGCGAGCCTTAACGTCTACCCCGGCCGCGTAATGGCATTAATGGGCGAAAATGGTGCGGGCAAATCCACGTTAATGAAAGTGCTAACTGGCATCTACTCTTTAGATAGCGGCAGTATTCACTATCAAGGGCAACCCGTTGCGTTTAAAGGGCCAAGAGATTCTCAGCAAGCCGGAATCAGCATCATTCACCAAGAGCTCAACCTTATTCCCGAAATAAGCATTGCTGAAAATATTTTCCTAGGTCGCGAGATGACTAACGCATTTGGCAAGATTTTGTGGAATCAAATGCATGATAAAGCGGCGGAACTTCTCGCTCGTTTAAACGTAAAACGCAGCCCAAAAACCTTACTAGGTGAACTTAGCTTAGGCGAACAACAAATGGTTGAAATCGCTAAAGCATTATCGTTTGAATCAAAAGTAATCATTATGGATGAGCCCACTGATGCTTTAACGGATAAAGAAACCGAGTTTTTATTTAAAGTAATTAATGAACTGCGTTCTCAAGGTTGTGGCATTGTTTATATCTCCCATCGTTTAAAAGAAATTTTTGAAATTTGTGATGATATAACGGTATTACGAGACGGCAAATTCATCGGGGAATGTGAAGTTAAAGATACCAATGAAGACTCACTCATTGAGATGATGGTCGGTCGTAAACTAGAAGAACAATATCCACGTATTGCAGTGCAATCTGATGAGAATCGTCTTTCAATACAAGGCTTAACCGGTAAAGGTATTGAGAACATCCATTTTGAGCTGAAACGCGGCGAAATCTTAGGCATTTCAGGCCTAATGGGCGCTGGTCGTACTGAGCTGATGAAAATGATCTACGGTGCCCTACCTTATCAATCTGGAGATATCTTTCTAGAAGGTAAAAAGATACATCCAACTTCGCCTCAAGAAGGGTTAGCTTCCGGTATCGCGTATATCTCAGAAGATCGCAAAGGTGATGGTTTGGTGCTAGGGCTTTCCGTCAAAGACAACATGACACTTTCAGCTCTACAACATTTTAGTTCTGGCGCTCAAATTCAGCATAAGAGTGAAGTCATGGCTGTAGATGACTTTATTGATCTTTTCAATATTAAAACCCCTAGTCGGGAGCAAATCATCGGCAACTTATCTGGCGGTAATCAACAAAAAGTGGCCATTGCGAAAGGTTTAATGACAAGGCCGAATGTGTTGATTCTGGATGAACCCACTCGGGGCGTCGACGTCGGTGCCAAAAAAGAGATCTATCAGTTAATTAACAAATTTAAGGCTGAAGGCATGAGTATCATTCTTGTTTCTTCAGAAATGCCTGAAGTGCTTGGAATGAGTGACCGAATTTTAGTCATGCATGAAGGCAAAATCAGTGGCGAATTTGACGCCAAACAAGCTAACCAAGAATTACTACTGGCTTGTGCAGTCGGTAAAAATATCAGTAAGGACGTCGCATGAGCAGCAATACTATCAATAAACCTAATGTACCCGAAAAACCAAAGAAACCTTTACTAAATAAGGAATGGTTAATTGAGCAAAAATCGCTCATAGCCCTCCTCTTTTTAATCATTGTGGTTTCGTTTTTAAACCCTAACTTTTTCACTGTCGATAACATACTCAATATTCTTCGACAAACATCTGTCAGTGCCATTATAGCTGTGGGGATGACGCTGGTTATTTTAACCGCTGGTATCGATTTAAGCGTGGGCTCTGTCTTAGCTTTATGCGGCGCCTTTGCTGCCAGCTTAATTGCGATGGAAGTTCCTGTATTAATAGCGGTTCCAACGGCCCTATTAGCCGGTGCTATTTTAGGGGGTATCAGTGGTGTAATTATCGCCAAAGGTAAGGTTCAAGCCTTCATTGCCACCTTAGTGACCATGACGCTGTTACGTGGTGTCACGATGGTTTATACCGATGGTCGACCAATATCAACCGGCTTTACTGATGTTGCGGATAATTTCGCTTGGTTTGGTACCGGTTATACATTAGGCATCCCTGTTCCAGTTTGGATCATGGTGTTTGTTTTTGCTGCCGCTTGGTATGTATTAAATCACACTCGCTTTGGTCGTTATGTCTACGCACTAGGTGGCAACGAATCCGCAACGCGTTTATCGGGTATTAATGTCGACCGTGTAAAAATTGGTGTGTATGCCATTTGCGGCTTACTCTCTGCCCTTGCAGGCTTAATCGTCACTTCACGCTTATCTTCCGCTCAACCGACTGCTGGTATGGGGTATGAGCTCGATGCAATTGCTGCGGTTGTTGTGGGTGGCACCAGTTTAATGGGTGGTCGTGGTCGTATCATGGGAACCCTCATTGGCGCATTAATTATCGGTTTCTTAAACAACGCTTTAAACCTACTTGATGTATCGTCTTACTATCAAATGATTGCCAAAGCCGTCGTCATTCTACTGGCTGTATTAGTTGATAATAAAAATAAATAACCGTCATTACCGACACCAAGAGCCAACGATAGGCTCCCTACGATAAAGGAATAACAACATGAAACTTAAAAAACTGACTACTTTACTTTCAGCTGCCATGTTAACCAGTACGATGTCGGTTGCTGCGCAAGCTCAAGATACAATGGCAATTGTGGTATCAACACTAAATAATCCATTCTTTGTGAGCATGAAAGATGGTGCCGAAGCAAAAGCAAAAGAGTTGGGTTACGAACTGATTGTTTTAGATTCGCAAAATGACCCAAGCAAAGAACTTTCTAATGTAGAAGATCTTTCTGTGCGTGGTGTAAAAGCCATACTGATTAACCCAACCGATTCAGATGCCGTTTCTAACGCCATCCGCATTGCCAACCGTGCGAATATCCCAGTATTAACACTCGATCGCGGTGCGAGCCGTGGTGATGTTGTTAGTCATATTGCTTCTGATAATGTGGCTGGTGGTGAAATGGCAGGTAAATACATTATTGAAAAAGTCGGTGAAAAAGCCAAAGTGATTCAACTTGAAGGCATTGCAGGTACTTCAGCCGCTCGTGAACGTGGCGAAGGCTTCATGAAAGCAGTGAAAAATTCAAAACTCGATCTTCTCGCAAGTCAACCTGCTGATTTTGACCGTAGTAAGGGTTTGAATGTGATGGAAAATCTGCTTGCTGCAAATGGTGATGTCCAGGCTGTCTTTGCACAAAACGATGAAATGGCACTAGGCGCTTTACGTGCCGTACAAGCTTCAGGCAAAGACATTTTAATTGTTGGATTTGATGGCACCGACGATGGTATTGCCGCGGTTAAGCGTGGCATGTTAGGAGCAACGATTGCTCAACAACCCGCCCTAATTGGTGAGCTCGGTGTTGAAACTGCAGACAAGATCCTAAAAGGTGAGTCAGTTGAGAAGAATATCCCAGTTCCTTTAAAAATCATTACTAAATAACCATTCAATGTGAGGGCGATATTGGCCCTCACTTTTTCCCCTGAAAGTACTCATTGATATACTTAATATATTGATATCCATGAGTATTTAAACGTTATCATCATAAGGATGACCTATGAACAAGCTGATCGTTTTTGGTAGTGTTAATGCCGATCATGTACTTCAAGTTCCCTCTTTCCCTCGACCAGGTGAAACTTTGATGGGACGTAATTATCAAGTTATTCCTGGAGGGAAAGGGGCGAATCAGGCCGTCGCGGCTGCACGTTTAGGTGCAGATATTGGATTCATCGCGTGCGTAGGAAGTGATTCTTTTGGGCAAAACATCATTCAAAGCTTTACTCAAGACGGCATCAATACTGATTATGTCTCAATCATTCCATCAACCCCTACTGGAGTGGCGCTGATACAAGTGTCTGATGATGGAGAAAATAGCATTTGTCTTTCTCCTGAGGCCAATAATGCTCTAGACCAAGCGCGAGTGGCAACGTTTAAAGCCCCGATTCAACACTGTCATTATTTATTACTTCAACTTGAAACGCCTTTAGATGGGATCGAATCAGCCATTGAGCTAGCTAAAGCAAATCTTCATTCTGATATCAAAGTCGTTTTAAACCCAGCGCCAGCTAAAGCGTTACCCGACTCAATCCTAAAACATATTGATATTATTACTCCTAATGAAACTGAAGCGGAAGTCTTAACTGGTATTGCCGTAACCGATGATATTTCAGCCCAGGCAGCCGCAAATGCGCTTCATTCAAAAGGGATCACAACCGTTATGATTACGCTCGGAGCAAAAGGAGTATGGCTAAGTGAAAATGGAAAAGGTAACCTTATTCAAGGTTTTAAAGTAAAAGCGATAGATACAACGGCGGCGGGTGATACCTTTAATGGGGCTTTTGTCACAGCATTACTTGAGGGGATGGAAACCACTCAAGCCATTCAATTCGCGCACGCTGCGGCTGCCCTTTCCGTTACTCGCTTTGGGGCACAGACCTCCATCCCGACACGACAAGAAACGGATGACTTTTTAGTACAGCAAACACGTTAATTGAAACCAATTTAGCTCTAGAATTCATTTTACCTTCTACCAATAGGAAATCATCACATGGCAACAATGAAAGACATCGCCCGACTCGCTCAGGTGTCAACGTCCACAGTTAGTCATGTGTTGAATAAGACTCGATTTGTGAGTGAGGATATTGAAAAGCGCGTACAACAAGCCGCAAAAGAGCTTAATTATGCGCCATCCGCACTCGCTCGAAGTCTAAAAATGAAGTGCACTAAAACCGTTGGTATGTTGGTCACGACATCGACCAACCCTTTCTTTGGCGAAGTATTGAAAGGCGTTGAAAGGCGTTGCTATGAAAAAGGTTACAACTTAATCCTTTGTAATACTGAAGGTGACAGTGAACGAATGAAAGCCTCAATAGACACTCTTCTGCAAAAACGTGTCGATGGCTTAATGCTAATGTGTTCAACGCTTGAAGGCGAAGAAATTGAAATTTTTGAACGGTACCCAGAGCTGCCAGTCGTGGTTATGGATTGGGGACCAATGGCGTACGCGAGCGATAAAATTCAAGATAATTCCTTCAAAGGGGGTTACTTAGCCACTCAGTATTTAATTGATCATGGGCATACCGCCATTGGTTGCGTCACCGGTCCACTGCATCGCAGTCAAGCATCACTGCGCTTTGATGGCTTTAAACAAGCTTTACAAGATAATAATCTGCCTTTAAACGAAAACTGGATTATCCAAGGAAACTTTGAGTGTGATGGTGGCTACGATGCTTATCAAACACTGAAACACAATGGGCCTTTACCGAGTGCGCTATTTGTCTGTAATGACATGATGGCGCTCGGCCTAATTAATGCGGCTAGCCAAGATGGTACAAAGATCCCACAAGATCTTTCCATTATTGGTTATGATGATATCCATCTAACCAAATACATTACCCCTTCTTTAACCACGATTCATCAGCCAAAGCACCAATTAGGAAAAACAGCTGTTGATACTTTACTCTCTCGCCTTGAAAACCCCGACGCTCCGCAACAAGTGATTCAATTAGAGCCCACGTTGGTGGAACGTCACTCTGTAAGTAAATACCCGTTATAGCAGCACTTATATATCTAAGTGACTTCAGCCGCTTGGGTATAGGCTAAGCAACATAAGACAATAGCTCAAGTTGCTTGGGGATCCTAATGAAATACGCTATTATTCACGCCGTTTTCATTCTACCTATTTCTTGGAGCCCTCATGGCCGCTGGACCTCACAACAAAAATAATCGCCACTCTCAAACCACTAAGAAAACCAGCAAGCCTAGCCCTCAAAAACCAAGAAGCCATAATGGCAAAAAAGCGTCACAAGATTCAAAATCACCAAGAAGTAAAAAACCAACCGGATTACATCCGCGTAATCTGCATAATGGCCGTTATGATTTTGACAAATTAGAAGCCGCCAACCCTAAATTAACAGAGTTTGTTATCTTAAACCCTCGCGGTGAAAGATCGATTAGCTTTAGCGATCCACAAGCGGTATTAGCACTGAATGAAGCGTTATTAAAAGCCTATTATCGGTTGGACTTTTGGCAGATCCCACCGGGGTACTTATGCCCACCAATTCCGGGCAGAGCCGATTATATTCATTATCTTGCCGACCTATTAACCGCAACCAAAGAGAAAACCGATGCGCTTGTGGTTGAGAATGACGAACGTGATCCTGATGCTGGTTCAGCAAATCATAAACATACGGTGCTTGATATTGGTACTGGTGCAAACTGCATCTACCCTATTTTAGGCTCAAGCCTTTATGACTGGAATTTTGTGGCAAGCGATATTGATCCGATTTCGGTCAAAACAGCACAGTTGTTGATTCAAGCGAATAAGAGACTCACAAATAAAGTTAAAGTTCGTCAGCAAACCAAGCCAGACAACATTTTCCGCGGCATGATCAAACCGAATGATGATTTCATTTTAACCATGTGTAACCCACCTTTTCACGAATCATTGGAAAAAGCACGTGAAGGCAGCTTACGTAAAGTGAATAACCTAAATAAAGGCAAAGCTGAGCCATTATCAAAACATAGCCAACCTATTTTAAACTTTGCAGGTACTGAAAATGAGTTGTGCTACGAAGGCGGTGAAATTGCTTTCTTAAAACAAATGGCAATGGAAAGTAAAGATTTTGCTAAGCAAGTCTGCTGGTTTACTAGCTTAATTTCCAAGAAAGAAAATGTACCGTTACTTCAACAGCAGTTAAGAAAGTTAGGCGCAACCAATATTCGTGTAGTCGAAATGGCGCAAGGCCAGAAGATTAGCCGCTTTGTGGCATGGAGCTTTTTAACCAATTTAGAGCAAAAGTCATTTTTTAATTAAGTGATGATTTATTGCAACCTCGCTATCACAGCAGCCTGTGATAGCGAGGTTTCACAACACAATCTATTCTTTCGTTAAACTCATGCCCGGCTAAGAAGCCCATTGGTGTGCGCTCTTTTCTTGATCCGACTTAAACCAACAGCGGTCACTCCTAAGTAATGGGCTAAATCATTTTGAGTCACTTTATCGATTAACGTTGGCTGATATTTTTCAAGCTTAAAAAAACGCTGCTCTGCACTTAAACATAAAAACTCATATTCTCTTTGCTCTTTTTTCACCGCTAAACCGAGTAAAAATTCCAACATATTGTTCGCCAACTCTAAGTCTTGTTGTACATAATATTGTATGACCTCAAACGTTAATTTATAGAGCACGCTCGATTCCAAGCAAAGAAGGCTAAAAGAACACGCATCTTTCGTATGAAAGGACACCAAACTGCCAATCGTATCATTAGGTAGCAGGAATGACTTTATCGATTCCTTTCCTTGGTCTGATGTGTAGTATGCCTTTAGCAATCCAGACTGTACAAAATACAAGCAACGATCAGGTTGACCCTGCATAAAAACATGCTCCCCCTTCTCTTTTTCTATTCTGATCCCCTTGGTCTTAAGAAGCGAATTAAAATCCATAGTTGTTAACCTCGGTTAATGAGTGAGCCTGTTTGTGTTCTTAGTATAGGAAATCACCGTATAACGCGAGGACAGTGATATGGAACTCAGACAAAAAACAATTGTAATTACTGGTGGGACATCTGGTATTGGTTACGAGTTGGTTAAGCAGCTCCATTCTGATAATCAGATTATTGTCATTTCAAGTAACCTGAATAAGTTACAGCGCTTATCGCAAAACTTTTGTAGCGTAGTCACTTATCAAACTGATCTATCAAAATCCAATGATATAAAAGCCTTATCCACAACGATCAGAAAACAACATAACTCAATCGACATTCTTATTAACAATGCAGCGGTGCAATACGCCCCAACCTTTTTGGATCCTGCGTTTAAGCATGACAATATTGCCACAGAGATCGCGACTAATTTCACAAGTATTTGCAGCCTAACTTATTTATTGCTTCCAGCTTTATTGCACACTACTCCGTCAATAATCCTAAATGTTAACTCTGGGCTGGCACTGGCTCCGAAAACATCATCTGCCATTTATTGCGCCACAAAAGGTGCTTTAAACATATTCTCTCAATCACTACGCTATCAACTGGCAAATACCAATATCGCGGTGCAGCAGTGCTTTTTACCTTTAGTCGATACCAATATGACCGCAGGACGAGGAAAGAATAAATTATCGGCAGAAATAGTGGCGACCTCAATAATCCATGGAATAGAAAAAGAGATTCTGGAACATGATGTTGGAAAGGTGAAATGGTTAAGAAGACTCTTAAGGTTGAGTCCATCTTTCACCCAAAAAGTCATGCAAAAATACTAGACAGGAGTAACGCTATGAAGTCCTTAATACGAGTTATATTGATAATTGCGGCCTGTTTTGGCACAACATTCCTGATCATTAAATTTTCAGGCTTACTCACCATAGAGCAAATTGAATATTGGCTAGAGCGAGCACAATCTTTATCAACTGCATTGGTGGCGCTAATTGTTGTCATGCTTTTATTTGCCGACTTATTTATTGCCGTACCAACATTAACCATTGTCATTTTATCGGGTTATTTTCTTGGTCATGCTTATGGTGCGGTATCGTCATTATTAGGAATCATGCTAGCAGGTATCGTCGGCTATATAGTGAGTTACCACTATGGCAATAACATTCTGAATATACTGATCAAAGAAAAACAGAAACGAACCGAGTTAATCCATTCTTTTGAACAACATGGCTTTGCTATGATCTTACTTTCTAGATCGATTCCAATACTCCCTGAAATCACAGCTTGTCTGTCTGGGATGACAAAAATGCGATTTACTAAGTTCTTATTAGCCTGGATGATTAGTTCGATCCCTTACGTCGTAATCGCATCGTATGCCGGTTCGATTAGCACTATTGATAACCCTCAACCGGCTATTTTCACCGCCATTGGCATTAGCTCACTCTTATGGCTTTGCTGGTTTCTTTATCAACGAAACATCATTCGTCAAGCCTCAAAATATGGATAGAAACCTTAACCTTTAAAGCAAAATGCCCAACAAATCCGTTGGGCATTCAATTTAACGTGCGTTTTTATGACTTTGCTTTACGGCGATCCGCGACCGCTTTTGCCAGTTGACGTAATACCGTTTCAGTATCATCCCAACCAATACAAGCATCGGTGATACTTTGGCCATAGTTCGCCACTTTACCATCGACAAGATCTTGTCTGCCTTCATTGAGGTGGCTTTCAATCATCACGCCGAAAATAGCATCTTCGCCACCAGCAATTTGAGTCGCCACATCTTCTGCTACCACCATTTGGCGCTGGAATTGCTTAGAACTGTTGGCATGGCTGAAATCAATCATGACTTTTTGGCGTAAACCATTACCCGCCAACTCAGCTTTGACTGCTGCAACATGCTCTGCGCTGTAGTTTGGCTCTTTACCACCACGTAAAATAATGTGGCAATCAGGGTTGCCTGCGGTTTCAATAATCGCAGAATGGCCGTATTTGGTTACCGATAAGAAATGGTGAGAGGCACCTGCCGAGCTGCAAGCATCGGTCGCAATTTTGATATTGCCATCGGTACCATTTTTAAAACCAACAGGACATGATAGACCCGATGCGAGTTCACGGTGTACTTGTGATTCTGTAGTACGAGCACCAATAGCGCCCCAGCTAATTAAATCGCCCACATATTGCGGCGTGATCATATCGAGAAATTCGCTGGCGGTTGGCATGCCGTTGTCAGTTAAATCGAGTAGTAGTTTACGGCCCATACGTACACCATCATTGATCTGATAGCTATCGTTTAAGTATGGGTCGTTGATCAGCCCTTTCCAACCGACTGTAGTACGAGGCTTTTCAAAATACACTCGCATCACCACTTCAAGATCATCTTTGAGCTCATCACGTAATACTTTTAAACGTTTACCGTATTCAAGAGCCGCTTCGGTATCATGGATAGAACATGGACCAATCACGACGAGTAGGCGGTCATCTTTATCTTCAAGTATATTATGAATGGTTTGGCGGGATTCAAATGTCGTATTCGTGGAGGTTTCTGTCGCAGGAAACTTTTCTAAAACAGCAATTGGCGGTAAAAGTTCTTTAACTTGGTTAATTCTTACATCATCTACTTTTTGCATAACGACATTGTCCTTGTTTTATGTGTATTTCAAGCCTAAGTCCAATATAGAACATCAATTTTCTATGGCTTAAAATAGGTTATTTTCTTTTCCTTCTGGTTAACTTATCGCTACAAAAACAGAACTTCAATCATTAATTAACAATAAAGCAATATTTTATGAATTTTCAGACAATAGTTAATCAACGGTGTCGATATTATGCCGGCACCGTTTCTTTGATAATTAACGTAAAATCATACAAGTGGCAGTCGCATGGCCATATAACTTACCTTGCTCATCTTTTAAGCACCCTTCAGATATTCCCAGAGATTTACTTAAATTAATCAGCTTACCTTCTGCAATTAAGGGGGTATTTTGTGGGACTGGCTTAAGCATTTTGACATTCAAATCAATGGTCGCATACCCCACACCCGCTTCGAGTGATGAATGAACCGCACATGCAGTCACTGAATCCATGATCGTGGCTAAAAAACCACCATGAACGCCACCAAGTGGATTAAGGTGCCTTTCATCTGCAGTGGCTTCAAACACGACTTTCCCGGGCTCGACTGAAATGACTTTCATGGGCATCGTTTGTGTAATTGAGGCTGGCGGTATTTTCCCTTCCGCCATGGCGTGTAATATTTCTAACCCAGACATTGTGGCAAGTGACATAACATTCCTTATTGTTTTATTGAGTATCATGTCATTAGTATGAAAGAGATCTGACCACTTATCTAAAATTAATGTTGAAAATGAGATTTAGGAAAGATTCTCAACAGTTATAGCGCCTCTTAGCGTCACAATTTCTCTATCACCAAAGTGACTTGCCCGACTTCAATACCAAATTTTACAATACTGGTGCGGTTAATTAAGCGGTTTGGCGTAACCAGATACATCCAATCATCAAAATGAGTTTCAAGCGTATCGTCTTGGTAAGGGATTTCAACATCATAATTCCAATGAAAAACACTTCCTGAACTGCGCCCTGAGGCAATCCCAAGCACATCGCTGGCTTCACCTGAAATTGAACCATCATCGTTGAGGGTGATATACCAAATTCGTTTTTGAGTTTCTCCATCATCGTAGACAAAGTCTTCTTCAATCACGCCTTTATTTCCCTTCCACTCAGCATCCATACCCACAACCAACTTTCTTGTCAGTTCACCTTTGTAATCTTGCACCACGCCATAAGCTTTCAACTTTCCTGAGAAAAAGGCTTTAAAATCAAAAGTTGGTTGGCTATTTTGATAGTGTTCAACATCCGGTGCTGAGCAACTGGATAACACAGCGACTAAGCAGATAACAAAAAAGGATTTAATCAGCTTCATAACGACTTCCTTGAGTTTATTAACGTTTACTGTCCAATGAGTTGTTTACGTATTTTGGGGTGAGAGGTATTCGGTGAAAGCCAAATTGCGATGAAAGATTCAGTAAAGTCAGGATCGCGGATCACGCCAAGCTTTTTACCATTGTAGAAAAAGGTGGAAGCCTGGTTGTTCTCTACCAGTACACTTAAAGTATCGCCTTGTTGAATATCTGGCCACATATCCATTAATGTTTGATCGTATTGACCAACCAACGATTGTTTACCTAAATGTTGCCACTGCTCATTGGTCGCCTGAACAATATCTTTCGCCTGAATATCTCTTAGATAGGACAGTGAAAGTAATAATGGAAATTGCTCAGAAGAGTATTGTCCGGACGGGTTGTATAGTTTCGCATCATATATATCCCAAAATAGATACGTCATGCGGGCTTCGCCAACGAGCTGTAAATTGTTCGAATTAATTTGGGCTTTGCCTAGTGAGCTTACCACTAAGAGTCCTATGAATAGCCACTTCCACATAATATCAATCACTAGGTTAAGTTTATTATTTTAACTAATACGATATTGAAGGGCTTTTAGATCAAAAAAGCACACCACTGAATCAGTGCTGTGCTTCATTTCCCTTAATGGGAGAGTCGATTCTTAGAGAGAATCTATTTGTTTTTCAATTGAGACTGAGATTGATCACGTTGGTGTTGGAACCAAAAACGTTTTCTACCGTTTGAACGAGTCATAGTTATTTTCCTTCTTATTTTTCTATTACATCACTGAAATTACTCAATAATTTAGAGATAATCTGTGATGCTAATCGAATACTTAAGATATAAACCAATCAAAATCATTAAGATCGGTATCTAAGTACATAAGCCGGTTAACCTATTTATTTTTTGACGCTGGGTTCGAGTTTCGCTTTTAGGGAATTTCGACAAAACGACTTTTCGAAGACACTTTCTTTTATAGAAAGTACGGTGAACAGAATTACAACGGGACTTGATGCTAAAGCAGAGGGTCGAGTATTAATTTTTCACACTTCAAACAATGAAGTTTATAAATGGGTTATTTGGCTTGCCTACCAGGTTGTTAAGCACTGCGCTTAGTCTGGCTTTTATTCTTTTTGTTGCTTCTTTTATAAAAACAAACGCTGACTAATAAAGCCAGCGTTTATTATCTTTTCCAGTAGTAGAGAAAACTCTACACTAAAAAATCAATTATTAAGCAGGAACAACGTTCGCAGCTTGAAGACCTTTTTGGCCTTGCTCTACTTCAAAAGACACTTTTTGGCCTTCAGCAAGAGTTTTGAAACCTTCAGAAGCGATAGCACGGAAGTGTACGAATACGTCAGCGCCGCCGTTGTCTTGAGTAATGAAGCCGAAACCTTTTTCTTCGTTAAACCATTTAACGATACCAGTTGTTTTAGACATATTATGTCCCTTATCTTGTGTGCAATAAATGCAGTTCATAAATTATGCCGCTAAATGCGACGGGTGCTGCGTTGAACGATTTAATGGTTTATTAAGCGAAGGGAAAATCTAATAACAAAGACAAAAACGAAGCTGTATTTGAGGATTCTACTTTTACTAAATTGTTTCATCAATCACTCTTATCAACAGAGCGAGGTAGATATTACAGGGTTTGAGAGAGATGTACACCTATTTCGAACATATTATTGAAAATAAATCTTGTTTGTGTCTTTCGTCACATATTTGTATACCCAAGTCACTTCAATTTACTTGGGTATCGTTCTGATTTATATCAACAAGTTCAGTCGACCCTATGCTTTAACTAAGCTAGTTGAACTAACAACCATTGCCTTACTTGCGATAACTCTTCAGCATTCTGTGGATAACGGTTCACGACCTCATCTAAAGCGCTCATGATTCCCTCAGCATTATAAACCCGTCCTATTAAAGCTTCTTGTAACGCTTCCAGTGGTGCAGGATCTAGGCTATCGGTAAATACCTGTACTTCTTCAATGTGTGCTTTCTTGACGTTAAAATGCAGTTCTACACCACCCCATTTGAAACGCTCGTCAATGTGGTGGTTAAATTCAGGAGTATTACCAAAGTTCCAATGCCAATCTTGCTGCTTAGTAAACGTGGCTTCAAAGTTTGGTAAATCAGGCATGTTATCTTCAGAAATGAATTCTGGTTCCACGGACTCACCATAATATTCAAAAAACGCCTGCTTAATCGCTTCACACAAACTATCGTGAGTTAACGTGTTATCTAATTGATTTAGGTTAATCACGCGAGATCGCACCGAGGTAATCCCTTTTGCTTGCAGCTTTTTCGGATCTGGATTGAGATAGTCAGCTAAACGGCTCATGTCGGCATTTAATAAAATCGTGCCGTGGTGAAAGCCTCGGTCCATTGTTTCTCGATAGGCTGAGCCTGAGAACTTACGCTCACCTTCTTCAGTCTCAACCACAAGATCATTACGTCCTGTTGCTTTCCCTTCGATACCTAATGCTTTTAATGCATCTAATACAATTTGAGTCGATACCGTTTTATCGTACCCCGGTTTACCGGCCATAAAAGTAAAATTACTATTACCGAGATCATGAAAGACCGCCCCACCTCCACTTTGTCGACGAGCTAGGGTAATGCCGTCTCTTTCCATGCGCTGGGTATTACATTCTTTCCAAGGGTTCTGTGCTCGGCCTATCACCACTGTATTATCATTACGCCACAAAAATAGTACTTTTTGATTCGCGCTCATTGAACGAAAAATGGTGTCCTCTACCGCCAAGTTAAACAACGGATTAGTTGAGGTGGAAAATAATAGGCGAAGTGATGACATAAAAGCTCTCGGTAGTGATGTATTAATTGCTAACGCCGATATTAACCCGAAAAAAGGCCTTCTGTCTTAGCCAAGATGTAATATTTTACTTTTCCAACAGCTTTCAATTAACTCATTTGATGCTTGATGATAAGCTCAATCAATAAAACATTATTTGTTGAATTAAGGAGAATTCTAGTGCCCATTTCTCATGAGCTTGCTTCATCATTTGTTGATAATGGAATCGTTTATCAACCTCATCAATTTCAAGTGCCACTCAACCATGATGATGAGCAAAGTCAGACGATTACCATCTATGCTCGCGAATTAGTCTGCCTAGAGAAACAAGCGCAAGATTTACCTTGGTTGGTTTACTTTCAAGGTGGTCCGGGGTTTCCTTCACCGAGAGCGGATGGACAATCGGGCTGGTTAAAAGCGGCACTACAACAATATCGCGTATTATTACTCGACCAGCGTGGTACTGGATTAAGCTCACCGATTACTCACCAAACACTTGAAGGTATGAGTAGTGATGAACAGGTAGACTATCTCTGCCATTTCAGAGCAGACAGCATTGTCAAAGATGCTGAAGCCATACGTACACATTTCAATGTGAAAAAATGGGCGATTCTCGGGCAAAGCTTTGGTGGTTTTTGTTCATTAACCTACCTATCTCTTTATCCAAATAGCTTATTGAAGTCATATATCACGGGTGGTGTTCCTTCTTTAACTCGTCATGCTGATGAGGCTTACCAAGCGACCTATCAACGAGTAAAACAAAAAAATGACACCTTCTTCCGTCAGTTCCCACAAGCGCAAATTTTGTGTCAACGCATTGCAGACTACTTGCTCAATCACGAAGTCTATTTACCCAATGGACAGCTATTTACCGTAGAACAATTTCAAATGATCGGAATTAATCTGGGTCGTGGTCATGCTGCCCTTCCAATGTATTACTTACTTGAAAGTGCTTTTGTCAGCGTAGATGGAAAAGAGAGCTTAAGTTATGCATTTTTGAATGCCATGCTGGCTGAACAGGCTTATCAGACCAATCCTATCTATGCCATTTTGCATGAGTCGATCTATTGCCAACCTTTTGCTCAAAACCAATTCGGGCAGAGCGAATCGGCTTGGTCAGCACATCGTGTACGTCAATCGTACCCTGAATTCAACTATCAAACCGGTAAGCCTTTCTTATTTACCGGTGAAATGGTTTATCCATGGATGTTTGAACAAATGGAATGTTTGAAGTCGCTGAAGTTTGCCGCAGACAAAATCGCAGAAAAGCAGAACTGGTCTGCACTTTATGATGTTGAAAAGCTAAAAAACAATACGGTTCCCATTGCTTGTGCGGTTTATGTTGAAGATATGTATGTTGAGTTTGATTATTCACGCGAAACATTAGCTAATATACCCAATACTCGTGCATGGATGACTAATGAATATGAACACAATGGCATTGGTGTCGATGGTGAAAAAATATTTAACCGACTCGATGACATGCTAAACCAACTTGACCAACTGCCAAGCAAATGATGATTTGATACCATTGATTGAAATACCATCGGCTACGTATGTTATACATGCATTTTGTTATAAGGAAATAACGATGAAAACCAAAGTATTAACGGATCTTACTCCTCATATGGCTGATTTGGTTTCGCTATTGCAAGATTGTGTTGCAAGTGGTGCCTCTATTGGTTTCTTGCCTCCGGTTGAATATCAAACAGCGCAAAAATATTGGCAAGACGTGCAAATGGCTCTCGAAACAAAACCCACCTCCCGGCTATTAATCGTCACGTTTGAAGGTGAGCAATTGGTTGGATGTGTGCAATTATCCCTTGCAAGTAAGTCCAACGCCAAACATCGCGCTGAAATTGAAAAATTAATGGTACACACTCGCCACCGAGGTAAAGGGATAAGCAAAGCTCTGCTTTCTCATTTAGAAGAAGAAGCTTTAGTCGCGGGTCGTCGATTGTTAATTCTCGACACCCGTGTTGGCGATATTGCTTCTGAATTATACAAACGTATGAACTATACCGAAGCAGGTTATATTCCCGATTTTGCTTTAAGCGCCACTGGTGAGTTAGATGGCACCACATTTTTCTATAAAATGCTTTCTTAATAAACACAACCATTAAAAGATGGTGAATTATCGTGATGCGGTTGCAGCGGTATTCACCACCTATTTCCCCCTTTCGTCTCCATATATTGATAAAACATGCGCTTATTCACACTTTAATCGAGTGGTTACAATCGTCCAGTAAATGCATTTATTTTACAATATCACACACTTTTTATAGGTGTTAATGTTCTCGCATAACAATAAATAAGCGAGAAATATTATGCACTCTCTAATCAATGAAAATCTGGTCTGCCTAGATTTAAAGTCTACCAATAAAGAAGATCTCCTCTCTGAAATGGCCAACATTTTAGAAAAAAACCAATGCATCACGAATAAAGAAGACTACCTTAAAGACGTTTGGGCAAGAGAAAACCTAGGCTCAACAGGCTTTGAAGATGGCATTGCGATTCCTCATGCTAAAAGTACTACCGTAATTAAGCCTGCAGTGGTTATCGGTATTCACCGAACCGGTATTGATTACGGTGCTGATGATGGAGAGTTATCGAATATATTCTTTATGTTGGCTTCACCGGATAGTGGTGACAATCACCATATTGAAGTGCTTGCACAAATTTCCAGTAAAATAATTGAAGAGGGCTTTCTAGATTCACTACGCAACGCCAAAACTGAACAAGAAATCGTGAGGCTATTAACCGGATCTGACAAAGTCGCACAACAGACTATAGAGCAACCCGCCTTAGCCGAACAAAAACCAACGTCTCAATGGAAGCAAACCATGTCTCGCCTTAAACAGCATTTGCTATTTGGTACTTCCCACATGATCCCATTCATTGTTGCAGGCGGTGTATTACTGTCACTTTCTGTGATGATCTCAGGTAAAGGTGCCGTTCCTGAAACCGGTGTATTAAAAGACATTGCAACGATGGGGATTGCCGGGCTGACCTTATTTACAGCGGTGCTTGGTGGTTATATTGCGTACTCTATTGCCGACAAACCAGGGCTCGCACCCGGTATGATTGGATCTTGGATCGCCGTTCAGCATTATAACACTGGTTTCCTTGGTGCCATTGTCGTAGGTTTTTTAGCCGGTTTCGTTGTTCAGCAGTTAAAACGAATCAAGTTTCCAGACAGCATGGCTTCTCTTGGTTCGATCTTCATTTATCCGCTTATTGGCACATTAATCACATGTAGTATTGTTATGTGGGTCATTGGTGAACCTATCGCCGGTATGATGTCAGCGATGAACCATTGGTTAGCAAGTATGGCTGGCAGCGGTAAAGTTATGCTAGGGGCAATTTTAGGCGGCATGACAGCGTTTGATATGGGCGGTCCAATCAACAAAGTGGCGACCCTATTTGCTCAAACTCAAGTAGATACTCAACCTTGGTTAATGGGCGGTGTAGGGATTGCCATTTGCGTTCCACCACTAGGCATGGCTTTAGCAACATTCTTATCGCCTAAGCGTTATAAAAAAGATGAACGTGAAGCAGGTAAAGCTGCGGCAATCATGGGTATGATCGGTATTACAGAAGGTGCGATCCCATTTGCAGCCGCCGATCCAATTCGAGTGATTCCAGCGATTGTCGTTGGCGGCATGGTCGGTAATATCGTCGGCTTTATGTTTAACGTTATTAACCATGCACCTTGGGGTGGCTGGATTGTGTTACCGGTTGTTGACGGAAAAATTGGTTATGTGATTGGTACTATCGCTGGCGCAGTAACAACCGCCTTAATTGTCAATCTACTTAAAAAACCAGTCACTGAAGATGATACGCAAGAAGAAGATTCATCCCCTATCGAATCAATTTCAGAAGAAGGCGTTGCGCAAGTACTGGCGATTACCGCATGTCCTTCAGGTGTCGCTCATACTTTCCTTGCAGCAAAAAGCTTAGAAAAAGCAGCGGCAAAAATGGGCGTAAAAATAAAGGTCGAAACCCAAGGCGCGAATGGTATTGTTAACCGAATTACGCCGAAAGATATTGCCAATGCTGAGTTTGTTATCTTTGCTCATGACGTCGCTATCAAAGACCCACAACGATTTACAGGGATGCGCATAGTTGACACTCATACTAAGCACGCAATGAATGATCCAATCAATTTACTTAAATCAAATATACAGAATGCAAAAACAGAACCTGTGACAGCATAATTCATTATATTTCAATAAATAACAACTCAACGCCGATGCATCAATCGTATCGGCGATTTTGTTACATTATGAATATTTACGCTGAAAAACCTAGTGACACCGTCACCTATCAAGCAAAAATTCTTATCAATTCCTACGATATTTTTCATTCTCCAAAGCCACTTGAATCCTCTATACTCGAATCAGCCCACTTATTGGGTTCCATTCTTATCATTGAATATTAAAGAGTTAATTATGCCGGACACTATCCGCATTCGCGCCTTAGAAAAAGACGACCTTAGATTTATTCATAGCCTTAACAATAACCGTAGTGTGATGTCTTATTGGTTTGAAGAGCCTTATGAATCATTCATGGAATTAGAAAGTCTGTATATCAAACATATCCACGACTTGAATGAACGACGCTTTATTGCTGAAAATGGCGATCGTGAACATGTTGGTTTGGTTGAGCTAGTTGAAATTAACTACATCCATCGCACTGCCGAGTTTCAAATCATCATTGCGCCCCACTTTCAGGGAAAAGGATACGCACGTGAAATCATCGATCGCGCCGTTAACTATGCTTTCAAGATATTGAATATTAATAAATTATATCTACAAGTCTCGGATGAGAACGAAAAAGCTGTCTACTTATATGAAAGTTTTGGTTTCAAACGTGAAGGCTTATTAATTGAAGAATTCTTTATGAATGGCCAGTATCGCAATGCGATTCGTATGTACATGTTGCAACGTGACTACATTAATCTGCAAAACGAACCTAGTGCGATTAATGCGACTGAATAATACGATCGAGCTTTAATATTAAGAGTCAATCTGCGCTAAATTAAGAAAAAATTATCTTCTTTTTTAGCGCAGTTTTCACTTATTGCCGACACACAATCACACCAACACTCTTACCCTATTCTTGATACTTTCCCTTAGGCATTAAATCAGCCAACGTTTGCGCAAGCGATTAACAAAAATAAAGTGAGATCTACGCATCTTTTTGAACAGACTGATTTGACTTAGCCCCCTTATATTTCGAATATGAATACCTAACCAAGCCTTACAGACTTGAGCTTGCCACCTTAATTGTTACTCAGGCTGGTTATTTTTCTCACATTATTTCATTTCAATTATTAGATAGGGTTATACATGAGTAGTAAATTAGAACAACTTCGCTCACTCACTACCGTTGTTGCTGATACAGGCGACATTGATGCCATCGCAAAATATCAACCACAAGATGCAACCACTAACCCATCATTAATTTTGAAAGCGGCTCAAATTGAAGATTATGCACGTCTAATCGATCAATCTATCGCTTACGCCAAAGCGCAAAGTTCCGATACAAATCAGCAAGTACAAGATACTTGTGACATGCTAGCGGTAACCATTGGTCAAGAGATTTTGAAGGTCATTCCTGGTCGTATTTCAACCGAAGTTGATGCTCGCCTTTCTTACGATACCGATGGCAGTGTGAAAAAGGCTCGCCAATTGATCAAAATGTACAATGACGCAGGCATTACTAACGACCGCATATTGATCAAACTCGCTTCAACATGGGAAGGCATTCGCGCTGCAGAAATTCTAGAAAGCGAAGGCATTAACTGTAACTTAACACTGCTATTTTCTTTCGCTCAAGCTCGTGCCTGTGCAGAAGCTGGCGTATATCTAATCTCACCTTTCGTTGGCCGTATTATGGACTGGCACAAAGCGAAAGAAGGCCGAGACTTTGAAGCAAGTGAAGATCCTGGGGTTAAATCAGTAACAAGCATTTATAACTACTACAAACAACATGGTTACGAAACCGTGGTAATGGGCGCGAGCTTCCGTAATACTGGTGAGATCTTAGAGTTAGCGGGCTGTGATCGCTTAACCATCAGCCCTCAGTTATTACAAGAGCTGGAAGATAGCCAAGGTGAAGTCGTTCAAAAACTGAAACCGGCGCAAAGCATTCAAGCTCAACCAGAGAAAATGACGCACGCAGAGTTCTTGTGGGAGCACAACCAAGATCCTATGGCGGTTGAAAAACTGGCCGAAGGTATCCGTGCTTTTGCCGTCGACCAAGGCAAACTAGAAGACATGATTCGAGCGAAACTTTAATCACCGCTCAATCAAAGCAAATAATATAATAAACATGGCCGGTTTTTACTGGCCATTTTCTTTTATCCACTTGGTTATTGGAGCGCGTATATGTCAATCTACCCCACTATTTTAGTCGCGATTAACCCAAACGATTTACATGCGAAACAACTCATCAGTAAGGCTGCAATCATTGCCGAGCAAAACCAAGCCGAATTGCATCTTGCTTATGTCGAGAAAGGCATATTCAATACTCACTATTTATACCGTGATGAAGGGTTGTTTAATTTTCATTCCGGCGCTGAACTGGAATTGATTCAGAAATTGCATGAACTAAGTCAATCTAGTCCTTACCCAGTCAAAAACATCCACTTTGCTGCGGGAGAAGTGATTAAACATTTAGAGGATTTAATTCGAGAAGTAGAAGCGAAGCTTGTAATCGTTGGACATAAGAACAAACTCACCCACTTTTTTGGTGGTATTGAAAAAGATTTATTCGCCGATCTGTATTGCGATATTTTACAAATTCATTGTTTTGATTAACATTCAAATATCTTAATCCAAATAAACCGACAAGCTCTACGTTCCTTTTTATTCCTTATTGTATAACGCTGGTATTTTACTGCACTAGCCTTAATTCCCGAAGCCATCACCTTTGCTATTGTTGCCAGTTTAGACCCTATGCTTCTTTTAGTACTGCAGTCATTATTTCTATCGTGGGTAGTCACTTACCACTGTTGATTTTGCGTTAATGTCATTGATTGATAAAAAGTCCCGAACAAGGCGCTCACTACGGACTATCACACACGCCATTCCAACACTTGCCAATCTTCTTGATTAGAATGGGCTTTTAAAGCTGGGCACGGATTTACTAAATACGCAAAGTCAGCAAACTCACACAAGGGTAAATCATTGATTGAATCTGTATAAAAGTGAATTTCAGAAAAACATCCTGCCTGGCTTTCAATCCACTCTTTCAACCTCACCACTTTGCCTTCACGATAACTAGGAATACCTGAAATCTCTGGGGTATAACAACCTTGTTTAGTCATCAAATCAATACCTAAAGCATGAGTAATACCAAGGTGACGCCCAACTACACTAACTAAAAACGACGCGCTAGCGGAAATAATCACCATCTGTACTTGTTGCTGTTTAAGCTTTTCAATCAACGCCTTCGATTGAGCAAACTGTTTAGCTAAGACCTCTTCCACGACACATTCTTCTACCAGCTGATTAACCTCTTCAACCTGTAAGTTCGTTAAAGGGGCAATCGAAAACTCTAGATAATCCTTCATGTCCATTTTCCCTTGTGCATACAGACTCATTAAGTGCTTATCTTGCTCAAGAAAATCCGCGTCAGTGATGATACCTTTACGCACTAAAAAAGCATTCCACAACATTGCACAATCGGCATCAATTAAGGTTTCATCCATATCAAAAACATATAAAGGTTTTGTCATTTTAAGCACTCACAGGTTGAATTTCATTTAAATTAAATAACAGTTCAAGTGAACTGCCCTCAGGCATCAAACGTTCAGATGAGCGATTTAATAAATCAACGGTCAATTCACACCTCTCTACTGCCACTTGGTAACGAATGATATTCCCTAGCAATTGGTGACTCTTAATCACTCCTTTTCTTGGTGAGGAAATATGTTGAGCATACTGACGTCCCTCCTCTTTTACATAAATAGACTCAGGTCGAATCGCAACTTTATGTGGTGTCTCTAACCCAAATAATGCTTTTGCTGTGTTTCCATCGATTAAGTTATAGTGCCCCATAAATCCAGCCACAAACTCATTGGTAGGTTGGGTATAGATCGCTTCTGGAGAGCCTGCTTGCACTATCTCACCTTTGTTCATCAAGAAAATGCGGTCAGACATGATCATCGCCTCTTCTTGATCGTGAGTGACAAAAATCGTAGTCAGATTCATCTCTTTTTGAATGTCGCGGATTTGTTGACGTAAATGCTTACGGATTTTGGCATCCAATGCTGATAATGGCTCATCCAACAATAAAATTCTCGGCTTAACGACCAAAGCTCGCGCTAATGCCACACGCTGACGCTGTCCACCTGACAATTGATGCGGATGCTGTTTCTCTTTGCCTTTTAACTCCACTAACTCAATCACTTGGCTTACCAGCTTAGCCACCTCACCGGAAGCCACTTTTTTCATTTTCAGCCCAAACGCAATGTTGTCTTCAACAGTCATATTAGGAAACAAAGCATACGACTGAAACACCATGCCAATGCCGCGCTCTTGTGGTGATTGATGAGTAATATTTTCACCATTAACCCAAATCTCACCTTGGTCGACCGGATTCAAGCCTGCAAGGCTACGTAACAAGGTTGATTTACCACAACCACTTGGTCCTAAAAGCGTAACTAACTCGCCTTGTTCAATGGTAAAATCCACATTCTCAAATACGGTATTATCACCAAATGACTTGGTTAATTGTTTTGCAGTAACATAACTCATGCTGTTGCTCCTCGGCTGAAACGACTTGCCAACCAAGTCAATACAAAGATAAAGATGAAATAAGTGATAACCAGTGCAGAAGTAAAGTGACCGCTAGTTTGTCGCATGTTGAAGAGATAAATTTGCAACGTCTCATAACGCGTTCCCACCAAGATATTGGCAAAAACAAACTCACCTAATAAGAACGAAAAAGATAAAAACAACGCCGCCATTATGCCTTTCTTCAAGTTCGGTAAGATGATCAATAAAAATGCTTTGATGGTACTCGCGCCTAGCAAGTGCGCGGTATCCATCAAATCGTGTAAATTGATCGATTCAAAACTATTGGCAATGGCACGATACATAAATGGTACCGCGATAGTGAAATAGGTTCCGATCAAAATCCACGGCGTTCCCACTAACGACCAATCGCTGTCCGCATATAATTGCAACAAACCGACCGAGGAAACGACTGGCGGTACCGAAAATGGCAACAAAATTATAATATTCATTAACTTATCCAACTTAGGAAAGTAATAAAACACCACAAAAATAGCCGGTAAAATCAATATCACACTCAACAAAAGTGCTGTGATACAAATAAATAATGAACGTCCAAAAGCTTGAACAAATCGAGGATCAGTCAGTAACTGTACATACCAATCTAAGGTCAAACCATCCGGTAAAATGGTTGCCCCCCAACGTGATGAAATGGAATACAATAGCGTCGCTAAAATAGGAATCATCATGACGGTAACGATGCTAAACACGACTGTTTTATGGTATCGAGTATTCAGATCTTGCATGACTATTTAGTTCCCTTTTTTGCTGAATAACTTTTTGAAATAAGCCACTGATTGATCACTGTAATGAAGGCTAAAATGCCCATTAAAATAACGGAAATTGAAGCCGCTAAATTAGGCTCTAGGAAGAGGTCACCAGAAACTAAACTCGCAATGCGAATCGTAATCAGGTTGTAGTTACCGGAGGTTAATGCGTAGACACTGGCATAAGCGCCCATCGCATTGGCCACTAAAATAATAAAGGTGCCGAGCAATGCCGGAGATAACACCGGAAGTGCCACACGACACCAATATTGAAAGGTATTGGCGCCAAGCAAAGAAGCGGCCGATTGCCAATCATCGTTTAAAGCGTCAAATGCAGGGTAAAGCAACAACACCGCGAGTGGGATTTGAAAGTAGATATAAATCGCTAGTAGACCCCATTGTCCATACAGGTCAAAATCTCCCAGCAGGCCGTATTGTTTGAGCAACAAGGTCACCGCGCCATTAGTGCCTAAAATAATAATGAAAGCAAATGACAAAGGGACGCCAGCAAAATTACTGCTCATATTGGTAAAAGCAATCACCGCATCACGCAATCTTCCACCCACTTTCCTTAATGATGACACCAATAAAGCGGCAATCGCCAGCCCAATGAAACTCGACCAAATCGACAACCATAAACTATTGCCAAACGCTTGCATCATAAACGCAGAATCCAGCACTTCTAGATAATTATCAAAGCCAAAGGCTTCATCATAAATAAAGCTATTGACCAACACCCACAACATAGGGGCAAGTTGAAATAAGTAAAACACCACGGCAAAAGGTAACAGCCAAGCAGCAGGTTTAACTTTATTGAACCAAAGGCAAACAGGCTGCTTTTTCGCCTTTGGTTGCGTCACAGTAGCGGAACATAAAAAAGGAGAATTCATACGGCTAATAATCCTTGAGTCACATCTTTTTGGTGTTGAAGACCCAATAACTGACATACGTTGCCACAAATATCAGTTTGTTTAATCTTACAATCTTGATGAGAAAACCCATCACCAATCACGATAAATGGCACTTCTCTTTCTTCTGGCAAAATACCGCCATGGGATAGGTCATTATTCATACCGTGATCACTGGTGATGATTAGTTGATAACCATCTTGTAACCAGGTATCGATATAGTGCGATAAAATAATATCGGCATGACGCGCAGAGTTTCGATATTGACGAGAATCTAAACCAAACTTATGACCGGTATCGTCAATATTCATTGGATGGATCAACAAAAAATCAGGTTGATGCGTTTGTCGTAAATATTCAGCATCCAAGAACAAAGCTTCGTCTGGGTACTCATCCCAATGATAAAAACAGCCATGCTGAATATTGAGATTCTTATCGT
Source organism: Vibrio rumoiensis (assembly GCF_002218045.2). Lineage (NCBI taxonomy): Bacteria > Pseudomonadati > Pseudomonadota > Gammaproteobacteria > Vibrionales > Vibrionaceae > Vibrio > Vibrio rumoiensis. The sequence continues at coordinate 523,280 of NZ_AP018686.1, read as the reverse complement.
GAGTAAATCGATCACGGACGGCCTCATAAGGCGCACGGTTATACAACTCGCTCACCCAATGATAGGCAGCCGCCGCGGTGGTTTTTCCTTGCGAGGTTGCCAAGCTAAATATCGACTCATGGTATGAACGTCGCACAATTTGATTGTTGACAATGCCACTATCAACCGGACGAACCCCAGTTAAAATACATTCATATAACGGGCGAGATATGGAAGGCAGCTCACTTTGCACAGTATAAAATGCGGCCCGTTGTTGTTCTAATAGACCATTTAAATAGCCCATACAATCACGGGCTACTTGGTTATTCAGTCCATCTAAAACAACAAGGATTACCTTATTGCTCATATTCTTCAGGCCTACTTTTGATTAATCAAAACGTTTTCTTGCCATTGACGTGGCAATTTACGAGCAGATTTTTCCCATGCAGAAAAGTCAGTCACTGGATGAACATTTGCATATTGCTCATTAGGTAACAGCTTATCTTGTACCGATTTAGGCAAGGTAATGTTGCTACGGATTGGACGTGCATAGCCTTCTGCTAAGTTGATTTGCCCTTGATCGCTAAAAATATATTCACGAGCAAGTTTGGCCGCATTTGGATGCTTCGCATATTTATTGATTAAGGTGGTGTAACCAGAGATGATAGAACCATCTTGAGGAATATTAACGGTAAAGCGCTCTCTGTCGATTTTGTCACGATAATTTAAGGCATTGAAATCCCATAAAATCGCCACTTCAACTTCCCCTTTTTCAAGGTTGGCAATACTTGGGTCAGTAAAGGATAAACGACCTTGTTTCGCCAGTTCACCAAAGAACTTCAATGCCGGTTTTAAGTTTGCTTCATCACCACCATTCGCAAATGCCGCCGCCAATACCGCATTGTTAGCTTGTGCTGCAACACCAACATCACCTACCGTTACTTTATAGTCACCTTTCAATAGGTCTGCCCACGTTTTCGGTGGATTTTTCACAAGATTATTATTTGAGATAAAAGAAATTGTACCGGTATAAGCAAGTGCCCAATGACCATCTTTATCTTTTGCCCAATCAGGAATCTCATCCCAAGTGGTTGGCTTATAAGGTTGAGTTACGCCTTTTTTCACTGCGACGCGAGCAAAAGCAAAACCGACATCACCAATATCGGCACTAGCATCTTTCTTTTCTGCGTCAAACTTAGCGATTTCCTGTGCAGAACTCATATCCGTATCTTGGTGTTTTAAACCATACTTCTCGTTCAAATCTTGCCAAGTGTCTTTCCAGTTTGCCCAACTATCTGGCATTCCAACGCTATATACCGCGCCTTCTTTCTTCGCTGCCGTCACTAAGGAATCGATATCGCTTTCATTTGCAAATACTGATGAAGAGACACCTACCGCTATCAATGCAGCCACAACATGCTTTATCGGAAATTGAATTGAACGACTTGTTAAGGTTTTCATGTTTTCCATCCTTCTGGACTAGGTCAGTAAATTCAGCATTTATGCTATGGATGAAAAATGACGACTCTGTGCCAATTTCTTGACACTTTTAATGACTTTATATGACGGAAATATTTCAAATTGTTCAATCGATCGTTGTCATATTTTTGTTACCTTTATTGATTACATTTAATCGGAATTACTGATGGACTAGGTCAACAAGACAAGTGAACAATGCCTCCCTATTTACTACGCAGCTCAGCAAAATCAAGTCTGAACTAAAAAATAAGATTCACTCTGGGCAGTTACAACAAGGACAAAAAATCCCATCTGAAAGAGCGTTAAGTGCCCTGTTTGACACTACTCGAATTACGATAAAAGATGCATTGGTAGCACTCGAAACTGAAGGAGTGATTTACCGAGAAAAACGCCGTGGTTGGTACGTTTCACCAGAGCGAATAACCTATAACCCACTCTCTCGTTGTCACTTTCATCAAATGGTGAATGACCAAAATCGAACTGCGCAAACTAACTTGATAAAGGTTCGTGAGGAGCTTTCCAACGATAATTACTTACAAGCGTTAGCCTTAAAGCAACCAGAACCCGTTCTTATTATTGAACGGTTGCGTTTCATCGATGGACGCGCTGTTTTGTTTGTTGAAAACGTCTTAAGAGAAAAGTTATTTGAAGGGATTTTAGAAGAATGTCTTACTTCATCGTTAACGCTATTATATCAAAACAAGTACGGCTATCAGACTTCTAAATCTAAATTTGAAGTGCTCCCTACCGCGGCTCCATACCATGTGGCACAAGCATTGAATCTAGCCGAAGGCCAACCCGTACTCAAAATTCAACGAACCAATTGTAAGCAAGATGGTGAGTTAATCGATTGTGAGTTTGAATATTGGCGACCAGATGCGGTACGGATAAGGATTGATTAGGTAATAACCCTATGAGTTTTACATTAAACTTCAGTTAATTTCTCTCCCATATCCATACCTGCTATAATCTGCGCCATTAAAATGTATTTCGTTATTTACTCTCACTTTTGGTGGCTTCACTTTTATGCTTAATCAAACATAAGTGTCCCAAAAGAGCCTAATGCACAAAATTTAAACACAAGGTTAATAAATTCAAATGGTTAACAACGCAATCCAATGGTTTCCGGGTCATATGCATAAAGCCCGTAAAGAGATCGAAGAAGTCATTCCTAAAATTGATGTCATTATTGAAGTCTTAGATGCGCGTATTCCATTTTCCAGTGAAAACCCGCTTATTTCGCAACTGCGTGGTGATAAGCCTTGCGTTAAGGTACTAAATAAACGCGATTTGTCTGATCCTGAACTGACTCAAATGTGGATCGATCACTTTGAAAAAGAGCAAGGCGTGAAAGCGATGGCGATCACAACTGAAAACCCTCAAGAAGTTTTTAAAATCATGGAGTTGTGCCGTAAGTTGGCTCCGCACCGTGAGGCGATTGGCAAAGATATTCGTACTATGATCATGGGGATTCCAAATGTTGGAAAATCGACGATTATCAATACCCTAGCAGGTCGCATGATCGCCCAAACCGGTAACCAACCTGCGGTTACGCGCCGCCAACAACGCATTAACTTGCAAAATGGTATTGTGCTATCAGATACTCCGGGGATCCTTTGGCCTAAAGTCGAAAATCCACACAGCGGTTTTCGTCTAGCAGCAACAGGAGCGGTAAAAGATACTGCGATGGAATACGATGAAGTGGCTTTCTATACTGTTGAGTATTTGGCTAAGCAATACCCAGAACTATTGAAAGAACGTTATAACATCGAAGAACTTCCTGAAACAGAAATTGAATTAATGGAAGAAATTGGACGTAAACGTGGTGCCCTTCGCGCTGGCGGTCGTATTGATCTACATAAAGCCTCTGAAATTCTGCTACATGAACTTCGCAATGGTACACTGGGCAAAATCACTCTTGAGCTGCCAGAAATGATCACAGAAGAGCTGATTCAAGTTGAAATTGAAGCTGAGCGTAAAAAAGAAATGCAGATTAAGAAAAAAGAAGAACGCCGTAAGCGCTATTTACGTAACAAGCGTTAATCTTCACTGAGTCTTTTAGAGCGATTGGATAAATTGGCGGCAGGTTTACCTACCGCCTTTTTTCTTTCTTTATATAAATGACGAATCGCCAAAAGCGGATGTGGCAATAACATTCTTGGGCCAGAGTAACGCATCACTAAACGCATTTGCTCTTTTTGTTCGGGCTTATAACAATGAATGGGACACTTATTACAAGTCGGTTTACTTTCACCATATGGGCAACGATCGAGACGCATTCGAGCATAGTCAACCAAATCGCGGCATTGCTGACATAATTCTCCCTCAACATGATGATGAGCTCGGCAATAAATATCGACCATTGCCGTCACTGTTTTCATTTCAGTACGTAGCGCACCTTGTAAAATATCATCTTGCACAAGAACAACCTATCTGCTTATTTTTCTTCAGCGACGGATAACAACACATCTTCTAGTTGTTGCCATGGCATCAATTGGCTATCAATCACTTCAATGCGAGACTCGAAGCCATCCAAGCTGATTTGATTCACAGACACGACACTATTGGACACATTGAAGGCGTAACAGCCTTGGTCAGTATTCATTACCGCTTTAACACGCTCTGCGGTTAGTGCTGACAACATTGAGAAAAGTTGATCAAAATTAAACGTAAACTCTGCGCCAAATAACCAGCCGCAACTGTAATATCCCTGCCCTTTATTTTCTTTACGAACAAATTTTTCACCAGGCTGTAAACCAAATTGAGGATCCATATCGGCATGATGGTGATGGTGCCCATGTGTGGCTTCACCTTGATAACTTTCTATTCTTTCTATATCTAGCAGAGAAAGATCAAGCTCGCCTTGAGTGGCCGTAATGAGATGAAGTTGCTGAGAGTTAGCTTCATGTTTCTGTTTAAACGATTCAAACCAAATGACCAATTGCGCTAAATCACTTTCAGACACCTGATCAACTTTATTAGCCATTATAATTTGCGCAGAATCGAGTTGGTCATTGAAGTTTTGGTTTTCAGTGTATTTCTCAAGAGACAAATGCCTTGGGTCAACTAATGCTATTGTGGCTTTGAGATCCACATAAGGCATAAATTGGTCAGATAATAGTTTGGCAATCACTTCTTTCGGATGCCCAAGGCCTGTCGGTTCGATTAACAAGCGATCAGGGTTAGTACGAAGTAATGCATTAATGCCAACAGACATCGGAACGCCAGCAGTACAACACATACAACCACCTGGAATTTCTTTGATCATAGCCCCCTGATCAGTCATCAATGCGCCATCAATACCAACTTCCCCAAACTCATTCACTAAAACTGCCCAATTTTCATTCTTTGGCTTATTTTTCAGTAAATGCAAAATCGTGGTGGTTTTTCCTGCTCCCAGAAAGCCAGTAATGATATTGGTGGGCACTCTTTGTGTCATGTCATACTCCATTGAACCGCTTGGTATTGTTGATTACCACATTATACTCAACTGACTTTAAGATGCAGTATCCATGGGCATATTAATCTCCCAGAATCTTCAAGGGGGATATCAGCACTCTCATCTAAGCCTTTTAATATAGATATTTTCAAGTAAAACACCAAACGCAAAAAGCGCACCCATTTGAGTGCGCTTTTCCCCTCGAGACTCAATCGTGAGTATGCGAATCATTTAGCTATCATTTTAAGCTATGATCATAGTCGAGGATTTCAATTTATGTCTCGTTTTACGTCCACATTGTAGTGTTAATACTTCAATACATAACCTTTTCAGTAACCGGTTACGTGGGTAGAAGTTCATTCCTCCGTATGAAATTTCACTTTCTTCTACCTAATAAAAAGGATGGCACAAAAATACTAAATGACAAGTTTCATCACCAAGTAGATGCGCTCTCAAACGAGCAATATTTTCGTAAGTTATCAAACACTGTTTTATTTTCAGCTATGTACTGTTTTAATGATCTAAGTAAAATAACTTTTCGTAACAATTTGGTGTAATACTTTGATTGCATCTTATAATGATGCTGAAATGTAATTTTCAGATAATACTCAACATCTAAAAAAATCGAATCTTAACCTTGTCTCATCAATGGTGGAAAAATCTAACCAAATGGCCAATTCAAAATCGCTTAAAAGCTCTCTTTCACAATACAAATCTAAAAAGTTTGTTGGTGTTATCTTGTCTAGAGATAAAACACCGATGTCGATATTATTACTTTCCGTCGTTGTGGGCCTGTTAGCAGGTTTAGTGGGTTCTCTATTTGAAATTGGTGTTAGTTGGGTTTCTGAATCACGAACAGATTGGTTGAAGCAAGAAATGAACTCACTACTACCGCTATGGCTATCAGCGATTATTGTAAGTGCTACATTAGCTTTTATTGGTTATTACCTTGTTAGTCGTTTTGCACCAGAAGCAGCTGGCTCAGGTATTCCTGAGATTGAAGGAGCAATGGATGATATTCGTCCCGTTCGCTGGTGGCGTGTTCTGCCAGTTAAATTCTTCGGTGGCCTCGGTGCTTTAGGTTCAGGTATGGTGCTCGGTCGTGAAGGGCCAACCGTACAAATGGGCGGTAATATTGGTCGTATGGTTTCTGACATATTTCGCTTAAAAGATCCGGATGGCAGACACTCTTTACTCGCATGTGGTGCTGCAGGCGGTCTAGCCGCTGCATTTAATGCCCCTCTCGCTGGCATCATGTTTGTGGTTGAAGAAATGCGCCCTCACTTTCGCTATAACCTATTGTCAATTAAAGCGGTGATTATCTCATCGGTTGTTGCTACGATTGTATTTCGCTCGATTAGTGGACAAGATGCGGTTATCACGATGCCGCAATATATAGCGCCAGATCTAAACACCTTATGGCTGTTTCTCGTTCTTGGTTTAATTTTTGGTATTTTTGGTGTGACCTTTAATCGGCTAGTAACGTGGTCACAAGATATATTTGTCCTAATCCATCGTAATGACCAAAAAAGATATCTAATCACTGGTACCATTATTGGTGGTTGCTTTGGCTTATTACTACTTTATCTTCCAGAATTAACTGGTGGTGGGATTCAATTAATCCCAGGAGCAACCAACGGTGACTACAGCATTAGTTTGTTATTGATCCTATTCTTCGCTCGTGTAGCAACAACACTGATATGTTTTGGTTCAGGAGCCCCTGGTGGCATTTTTGCTCCAATGCTGGCGCTTGGTACTTTATTCGGTACTTTTTATGGTCAACTCGCTCTGCAAATTGATCCGACACTGAATATCGACCCTGGAATGTTTGCAATTGCGGGCATGGGTGCATTATTTGCAGCAACCGTTCGAGCACCAATAACAGGTATCCTGCTCGTCATCGAAATGACCAATAATTATCACCTTATTTTACCATTAATTATAACTACATTAGGCGCGACTATTATGGCTCAATTGCTTGGTGGTCAACCTATCTATACACAGTTACTACATAGAACTCTGAAAAAAGCCAAGCTACAACAAGTTGATCTACCAAAGCATGACGAAAAGAGCCCAGAAGAAGATAAAGCAGAAACGATTAGCGAAACAGAAACTGAAATAAATCGGAAATAATGCACCACTATAAATTTTTACCTGTAACCACAATGCACCAATTTTGCTCATAAGATCAAAATTGGTGCATTTATTTTTATCTCTCCTCCTCTAAATAGCCAGTAAAAGCGTTATCCCATCCAAATAACCACACAAAACCCCATGGCATAAAAATTGCTTAATACAAAGCTTCTGCATCAAAATAGTGCTCATAAAACCGAGTGCTTAATTATTGTGCATAGAATAATACGTTCATTTTTAGGAGATACATGAACATGGATGAGTCCACCACTCAAGTATATGGCGTAGTACAAGCATTAACCCAGAGCTCTGATACGTTATTTTTATTACTCGGCGCTATTATGGTCTTTCTTATGCATGCAGGGTTTGCCTTCCTTGAAGTGGGTACCGTAAGGCATAAGAACCAAGTTAACGCGTTAGTGAAAATACTTTCCGACTTCGGTGTATCTACCATTGCTTATTTCTTTTTTGGTTACTGGGTTGCTTACGGCCATTCTTTTTTCGTTGATGCCCCGACCCTCTCAGCGGGTAATGGCTACGAACTGGTTAAATTCTTTTTCTTATTGACCTTTGCAGCAGCAATTCCGGCCATTGTCTCTGGCGGTATCGCGGAGCGAGCTCGTTTCTACCCTGTGTTGATCGGTACATTCTTTATCGTTGGCTTAGTGTATCCATTATTTGAAGGCATGATATGGAATGGTAATTTTGGTCTACAAGCATGGTTTGAAACCACCTTTGGTACAGGGTTTCACGATTTTGCAGGCTCAGTAGTTGTCCACGGTGTCGGGGGCTGGATTGCACTAGTCGCCGTAATATTCCTTGGCATGCGTAACGGACGGATCCGCGCGGGCAAACATACTAACTTTGCACCATCTAATATCCCATTTCTTGCACTAGGCGCATGGATATTATGTGTTGGTTGGTTCGGCTTTAATGTTATGTCGGCACAAACTATTAATGGTATCAGTGGTTTAGTAGCGATTAACTCTTTAATGGCAATGGCTGGCGGAATATTAGCAGCAATGGTGATGGGTAAAAATGACCCAGGCTTTATTCATAATGGTCCACTGGCGGGCTTAGTCGCGGTTTGTGCTGGTTCAGATTTAATGCATCCCATCGGCGCATTAGCAACGGGTGTTGTGGCTGCTGCAATTTTTGTATGGCTATTTACCTTCATGCAAAACAAAACCAAAATCGATGACGTATTAGGTGTTTGGCCGCTGCATGGCGTGTGTGGAGCATGGGGCGGTATTGCTGCCGGTATCTTTGGACAAACCGCACTAGGCGGAATGGGTGGTGTGAGTTTAACCGTTCAGGTTCTCGGTACGTTACTAGGTATTGCCATTGCTGTATTAGGTTCAATTCTGGTCTATGACACGATTCACAAAGTATCAGGCTTACGTTTAAGCCAAGAAGACGAATATAGCGGTGCCGATTTATCTATCCATAAAATCAGCGCAACCAATGAAGATTAATATTGATTAACTTCAACTAGGGTTGATTCTAAAAAATAGCCACTCGCTTTAACGATCCGGTTCAGTCAGGAAAAGTGAGTGGCTATTTTATTTAGCAATTGCATAGAATGTTAATTAGGTATTAGCTTGATGCATTCTAGGCAACCAACATGCCCTCTCACGCCGCTTGAATCACCGTACTTCGCTTTCACAATCTTAGTGTTACACACGTCTGAAAAAACATAAGCTCCAATTGCATCGTTTATATCTTGGTAAATTTCATCTACATTCGACAAACCGCCACCAAGCACAATTACATGTGGATCAAGTACATTTATGACCGATGCCAAACTACGGGCACACATATCAATAAACGATAAATAATGTTGCTCAGCATTCGTATTGCCAGCACGTTTTAAATCCATGATTTCTGCAGAGTTGTAGTCTGTGCCATGCTGCTGATTATAGCGTTCAGAAAAACCTGATCCTGAAATAAAGCGTTCTATACAGTTAATTTTTCCGCAGTAGCATTGCTGTGCGAGTCCATCATTATCTCGATGATATTGTGGCAAGGTATTATGACCCCACTCTCCGGCGATCGCATTGGGCCCAGAAAGTAGTTGACCATTGACGACAACACCACCGCCACACCCCGTACCAATAATGACGCCAAAGACGGTGGCATGCCCAGCGCCTGCGCCATCTTGCGCTTCCGATAATGTAAAACAATCGGCATCATTTGCGATAAATACCGGCTGTTTAACTATGTCAGCAATATCTTTATCCAAATGCTGGCCATTCAAGATTAAGCAATTACAGTTTTTTATGGTTTGGCTATCAGGGCTTATCGCACCAGGTAGGCCGATACCAATGGTCATAGGCTGTTGTAATGTTTGTTGGATACTTTGAATCAAACCGGTGACTGTTGATAAGAATTCAGAGTAACTACTGGTTGGCGTCGGTATGCGCTGCTGATAAATAGTTTGCCCATCTTCTGATAACACAACCGCTTCAATTTTTGTTCCACCAATATCCAAACCTAAACTCAGCATTTCATTTTCCTTATGAACCATAATGGCCTCGTTCTAGAGACACGCCATTCTTTTACTAACAACTAAATAGCAACCAAAAAATTTTTTTTATGCGATAGAGGGCACTAAAAATAGAGATCTAGATCACAATAATTAATTTTAATTTTTAATACAAAACAGCAACATTCCAATAAATTAGCATTGTAAAGCATATCACTTTAATCAATGTTCATTATTTATCAAATTAGTCAGCGCTCAAAATAGAAAATAAGACTTTGATATTTAAGTAATTGGTTACCTTTATCACAATTTAAAAAATAACATATAATAGAATCATCACGCAGCCGAGCCCCCTCATTCATCAAGCCAATCACTGACACCGTTAATTTACAAAAGTTTCACACCAATGGATTGATAAACTATTCTTACAGCAGTATTGTGTAGGCAGATTTTTGATAACTTTATAGTTTTCAATAACTCGCTAGCAAAATTATGGTCCAAATTTCCTTTATCGAAGTTGTGGATCGCTTGTATGGACAAAAATAACTTTATAGTTGGTGCCAATATGAATATTAAACAAATGTCTTTTTACCCTTCTGTCGCGTCAATCATTTCTCTTTCTCTTCTTATGTCGCCACAGGTTAATGCCGCTGCAGAAAATGCCGGAGAGTTTTACCTTGGTGCTAAAACCGGTTGGTCTAATTTCGATTTCGGTCAGAATGACGGTGATATTGATGATGATGCCTGGGCTGGTAGTGTCTATGGTGGTTATCAATTTAACGAATGGTTCTCTTTAGAAGGTGGTTATAACTACCTTGGTAATTCGAAAGAGCATGTTGCTGGTAGCGAAGTTAATAAAACTCAGATTCAGAATGGTGAATTAGGGGCAAAATTAGATTGGAACCTTACTAGCGCATGGAATCTATTTGGTAAAGTAGGTACTTCATATAACTATGTCGATCAAAAAACAGGTGCTTATAATGATAGCGATGAAAACTGGTCACTAATGTTAGGTGCTGGTGTCGAATATCAACTAAGCCATAACTGGCGTGTACGTACCGAATATCAATGGTTTGATAACGTAGGCGAAAGTAGCACAACAGGTAAAACTGATGTTAACTACGTATCTCTTGGCCTAAGTTACTATTTTGGTAGTTCAGATAGTGCTGCACCAGTTGCTGCAGCGGCAACAACTGCGGCAGTGGTAGCCGCTCAAGAGCCAGAACCAGAACCAGCTGTTGTAGAAGAGCCATTACCAGCAGCAACCTTATCAAAAGGTGCTTTTGAACATAACTCTGTTGAATTAACATCAGATGCAAAAAGCTCTTTAGATCCAGTAGTCACATATTTAGAACAACGTCCTGAAATTAATGTTGCCGTTATCGGTTACACTGATTCAACAGGGGCAGCTGAATACAACCAAAAACTTTCAGAAAAACGCGCACAAAAAGCTGCTGATTACTTAACTGAAAATGGTATCGATGAATCACGCATCAACGTTGAAGGTAAAGGGGAAGAAAACCCTATTGCTGATAACTCAACAGCTGAAGGTCGTGAACAAAACCGTCGTATCGAAATTACTTATCAAGATTAAGCCTCTAAGCTTATAACTTTAAGGCCGCTGTTAACCGCAGCGGCCTTTTTATTTCTGCTTTATTCCTAACTAACAGATACCACCTTGAGTGAGCTTACTCGGATCAAGTGCTTTCTCTAACTCTGCTCTAGATAATTCCGTTTCTTGTTCTGCCACATCAATAATCGCACGCTTTTCTTTATACGCTTTCTTGGCAATTTGCGCAGCTTTTTCATAGCCAATAATAGGGTTTAACGCGGTCACTAAAATTGGATTTTTAACGAGAGCCAAATCCAAATTATCTTCTCGCACAACAAAATCTTTTATCGCTTGATCCGCGAGACTGCGTGAACTATTAGCCAGTAGTTCAATGCTTTGCAGTAAGTTGAGAGCAATCACTGGCAACATCACATTTAATTGAAAATTACCACTTTGCCCTGCAACCGTAATCGTTGTGTCATTCCCTATCACTTGAGCTGCTGCCATGGCTACGGCTTCGGGGATAACAGGATTCACTTTTCCTGGCATAATCGATGAACCTGGTTGTAAAGCTGGCAGTTCTATTTCACCTATTCCCGCGAGTGGCCCTGAATTCATCCAACGTAGATCATTGGATATTTTCATTAAGGCTACAGCATAGGCTTTTAATTCACCAGATACAGCCACACTTGAGTCTTGGCAGCTTAAACTGTAGAAATAGTTGTCGCTTGGCTGAATGGACTTTCCGTTATTGAACTCAGATGCTGAGTAAATAATTGAGCAAATTCTTGAGGTGCATTAATGCCGGTACCCACTGCAGTTCCGCCCTGCGCCAATTGCTTTAAATCAGGCAAGAGTTGTTCAATGCGGCAGCGAGCTTTATCGATTTGCACCTTCCAACCAGATAACTCCTGCCCCATGGTTACTGGCATCGCATCCATTAAGTGAGTACGACCGGTTTTCACAATATGAGATAGTGCAGACGCTTTTGCCTTCAACACTTGACTTAAATGCTCCATGGCAGGAATCAATTCATCTTCAATCGCCATTAATGCACTAAGCTGAATCGCCGAGGGAATCACATCATTACTGCTTTGCGCCATATTGACATGATCGTTCGGCCCAACACGCTGTGCTTGCCCCGTTTCTTCTTCAAGAATTTGATTTGATAAGGTCGCGATCACTTCATTAAGATTCATGTTGGTGCTGGTACCAGAACCAGTCTGAAAAACATCGATAGGAAATTGGTCAAGATACTCGCCATCTATAATGGCCTGACAACTCGCTTGAATCGCTTTAGACATCGTACTATCGAGTAGACCCAACTCTTCGTTAGCTTTAGCAGCGGCTTGTTTGATCATGGCAACAGATTGAATAAAACGAGGAGGCATGGTCAAAGAACTGATTGAAAAATTATCGACGGCTCGTTGAGTTTGAGCCTGATATAAAGCATCTTTGGGGACTTTTACCTCTCCCATGCTGTCATGTTCGGTACGGTAAAAAGTATTGAAGGGAACAGAAGCCATAACATCATCCTTAAATTGTGATGGAATGGCTTCAGTGTCGAACCTATTTGGCCGATATGCAAGTTATCATTGTGATAAGGGAAGATGATTCAACGCTCACCAGTTATCGATTAACGTTGTTTTTCAAATTGCTGAACATCATCGGGGATCACAACCCAATTTTGCTTTTCGCTTGTCCATACATGCATCGTCGGTACAATCATACGTGTATCGTCTAAACTGGCCGCCGCCTTGAATTTGATCATTTCAGGCACGGCAGGGTTTAATTGATAAATACGATTACCGCAACCAGCACAGAAATGACCGATATTTTCATTGCCGCTGTCTGCAGTGCGGCTGGTTTGCTTTAGCTCACCTTGAATATCAATATCCTTTGCATCCAGGACACAAGTGATACTAAACGCACTGGTGGATAATTTTTGGCATTCTTTACAATGGCAAGCCATTACTACTTTAGGTGCCGCTTTCAAGGTAAAGTTCACACTACCACACTGACATTGGCCTTTTACTGGATAACTGACATCCGTCATAACTCGATTCCTTATTCAACCGGTAGATCATGGTTTGCGCCCCATTCAGCCCAAGAGCCATCGTATACGGCTAGGTTAGTATAGCCACAAAGATAAGCCGCCATCAGGACAATACACGCCGTTAAGCCTGAACCACATGAAAATACTTGCTGTTTTGAAGCATCTAAATGCTGTTCAAGTAGTGTTTCCAGCGCCTCGAGTTTCTTGAATTGATGCCCTTCAAGTACCGAACTAAAAGGTAGGTTAATTGAAGATGGAATATGTCCAGATCGCATCCCTTCACGAGGCTCTGCGACTTTACCTAAAAATCGCTCTTGCGAACGCACATCAATAATTTGAATATCATCGTTTGAAATCGCCGCTAACACATCATCCACATTAAACACTTTCTGCGCTTGATAGTTTGCATTCACATTACCCATCGCTCTATCTATATCAGTATAAGAATCCACTAATGGGTAGCCCAATGATTGCCATAATGACAGTCCACCGTCTAAGACATAAACGTGCTCAAAGCCCATGGTTTTAAATATCCACCAAGCGCGAGGAGCGGAATATAAACCTCGAGCATCATAGAGCACCACCACACTATCTTGATTAATGCCTAGCTGACGAGCTTGTTCGATAAACAATTCAGGGCTTGGCATGGTATTTGGTAGTGGATTGGTTAAATCAAGGAAAACATTTTCGATATCAAAAAGCTGAGAGTTAGGTAAATACTGACGAGGCAATTCTAAGGCTTCACCGACCACGGCATGTTGAGTTGTCGTATCAAGAACAACGACATTATCGTCAGAAAAATGATCAAAGAGCCAAGTTGCAGAAACTAAAGGATAATCAGAGTTCATGGCGGTAATCCTTGTTGATTCACATTACATATAAAAATCAGGGTTTTGGATCAAAACTGTACCAATACAATTAAGGGCAACTAATAACCAAAATACAAACTGAAAACGAAACTTACTGGTTTTATGGCGAAAGAGGTGCTGAGCTAACAACGCGCCCGGCCATCCACCTAAAAAGCAAGTATGTGTAACGTTTTTCTGGGTGCGCCAATTACCTTTGATTGACGCTCGTTTGTCTTTCAATAGACAATAAAAGTGACAAAACTCAGGATTAAGCAGTAAATTAATCCAGCTTGCAGGGTAATCATTAAAACGTACTCTTTTAAGGAGTGTAAAATTGATATACGAATAATACTCCACCCCATGACTAACTACTATAGTTTGACTTTAGAGCACTTCATTACCAGAAGACTTACCCTGCGAGAACAGCTTAATGTTACTTAATGTCGTATCAGCAATATTGGCTAATGCTTCATTCGTTAGAAATGCCTGATGTCCGGTGAATAAAACATTATGACAAGCGGATAAACGACGGAAAATATCATCGGTAATAATGTCATTGGATTTATCTTGGAAGAACAATTCTTTCTCATTGTCATATACATCAAGTCCCAATGCGCCAATTTTTCCGGCTTTTAGCGCTTCAATGGCATCTTGTGAATCCAGTAGACCACCTCGGCTGGTATTGATAATCATCACTTTATCTTTCATTTTACTAAATGATTCAGCATTTAAGAGCCGGCGATTTTCTGATGTTAAAGGACAATGCAGTGTGATCACATCCGATTGCTGATAAATATCGTCAAGCGAAGAGTAAGTTGCGCCAATCTCATTTGCGGCATCACTAGGGTATGGGTCGTAGCATAAAACATTCATACCTAGTCCTTTTAAAATACGCATAATGGCTAAGCCAATTTTACCAGTACCAATCACGCCTGCGGTTTTACCATAAAAGTTAAATCCAGTTAGACCTTCTAAAGAAAAGTTAGCATCACGGGTACGCTGATAAGCTTTATGGAAACGACGATTTAAGCACATCATCATGCCTACTGCATGTTCCGCAATGGCCTCTGGTGAATATGCTGGCACTCTTACAACTTGTAATCCCAATTCTTTTGCAGCTTCTAAATCAACACGGTCAAATCCGGCACAGCGCATTGCAATCAGTTTAGTGCCTTGCTTTGCCAGTTTCTCTAGTACAGGACGACTTAAGTCATCATTAACAAACGCACAGACGACTTGAGAATCTTCAGCAATTGACGCGGTTTTTAAATCCAGTTGAAAATTATAAAAATGACATTCATGACCATGGTTTTCATTCGCCTGACAAAATGATGCTTCATCATACGATTTTGTGCTAAACATTGAGATTTTCATCCGATACCTCTGATTTAAAAATTAATCAATCTAGGTCAATACTACGCCTCTGAAGCCCACATACACAAATAATTGAAAGCCAAATATACAAAATTCATATAATAAAAAACCAGCACTAGGCTGGCTTTCATCTATTACTCATAAAGAGAAGCATGACACATCAATCGTGAGCCAGTCGTTCGACATGCCATGCGTTCATTCTTTTCATCGACATTACTGACAGCAATATAATCGCCCCGCCGCCCATTACACAGATCACCGCATAAGGAGCCGTTAACGAGGTTTGTTGAATCAAGCCCGCCAATAATGACGCGCCGCTCATTTGAATAAAGCCAAGCATTGCCGCCGCGGTTCCAGCGCGTTCGCCAAAACCAGATAATGCCATGCTGGTTGCCGGACCAAGCAGCAAAGCAAAGCCAATACATAGCAATGCCATTGGTAGCATGAAACCTGCCGCTGCTGCCAATGGTGAAACAAGCCCAGATTGCTGGACCGCAAATTGTAAAGCCGCCGAAACGATAAATAATGATAATGCAAAGATAACGGTTGGGCGATTACCAAGCTTTTTGATCACCCATGGTGCGCCAAAGCAAGCACCGATATTAATCAGTGCATTGACACCAAACAAACCACTAAACGCTAATTCCGACATTCCTAAATGTCCAATCAACCACACTGGTGAGTAAGACACGTAAGTTAAAATCGCGCCCATGCCTGTCATGCAGCAAATGGCATAAAAAAGAAAGTGTCGATCCATCAATACTGGCTGATAACGAGCCCAACGGTACAGAGCGCCGTCACTGACCGTATTCGCTGGTCGTGTTTCCGGGAAGCGAAACGCCACCATGCATAAAATCAAAATCGAATAGCAGGTCATAAATACAAACGTTGAACGCCAACCAAAATGCAGTGCTAATACCCCACCTAAGGTTGGAGCTAATGCTGGTATCACACAAATCGCGCCATTGAGGTAGCTATAAATTTTTGCCCCATCTTTTACGCTGTAACAATCTCGAACCGCGCTGAATACGACAATTGAAGTCGAGCAAGCCGCTAACCCTTGTAGTACTCGAGCAATTTGTAACAACTCAAACTCTTGTGCTACGGCGGCTAGAACACTACTCAACCCGTATAAAATGACACCAAACAACGCAACTGGTCGGCGACCAAAACGGTCAGCAAGCGGGCCAATCACAATCTGGCCTAATCCCATTGCGAACAAAAATAGAATTAAAGTGGATTGAACTTCACTATTGGAAACAGAAAATTCCGCCGCCATCGTCGGGAGAGACGGTAAATAAATATCGATAGCTAATGGGCTAAGTAACACCATCGCCATTAACATAGGTAATAAGTTGCGTTGCATCGAATTCTCGTAAAAGTTGGCACATCAGATAAGGCCGCTAGTGTAGCGCTTAGATGTTATGAATAGAAATGGTATAATAGCTAAAGACAATTTCCCTAAAGGAATAACAGTGAATTTAGATAAACTAGCCAGAATCGATCTTAACTTACTCGTAATTTTACAAGTTCTGATTGAAGAACAAAGTGTTACGCGTGCGGCAAGTCGTTTGAATTTAAGTCAATCGGCATTAAGTAAAAGCTTAAACCGTCTACGCGATACACTAGAAGATCCCCTCTTTCAGCGTACTTCTCATGGTTTAAAACCAACCGCTCATGCCCTCGCATTAGCCAAAATTTTGCCGAGCGTACTCCAAGACTTATACCAAATCACTCAACCACCCACGTTTACCCCAGAGACGAGCCACCGTAAGTTTAGTTTTTCTATGGTTGAAAGTGCCTACGAAACCTTGATTCCCTCTTTTATTGGGTCATTACTTAACCAAGCGCCTAATATTCAACTTGATTCTTATCTATGGACTGGCCAATCGTTTAACGACTTGCAACACGGGCAAATCGATTTTGGTATTGCTGGGCGGGATTTGCATCCTCAATCAGAATTTAGTGTCGGCAAGCTACCCGAAGGCATTGAGCACCAAACCTTATTTAAGGATCAACAAGTTTGCTTGGTACGAAATGATCATCCCGTATTAAAAACAATTAAAGAGACTGACTGGACATTAGAGCACTATTTAGCGTTATCACATGTGCAAGTTCGTTGCGAAGGTAAGGAATGGTGGGCGTTAGATTACTACCTCGCAGAATTAGGTCATCATCGTAAAATTAATACTACTGTGCCGGATTTTTATGGCGCGGCGAGCGTATGTGCTCATACTGATTTGATCTTCACCCTACCCTCAAGCTTTGCTAGCCACGCACTAAAGCTTTATCCGCTGACTCAATTACCGCTACCATTTGAATTTATGCCAATGGCTTATGTATTGCTGTGGCATGAAAGAAATAATCAAGACCAAGGTCATCAATGGATACGTGAGACGATATGCCAATCTATTCAACAGGCCGGACTGCCGTACCAACCTACCTCATTATCATAAAACAACGGATTGCCCCGAATTCAACACCAAAACAATGTAAAAAGGAGCTCAAGTGAGCTCCTTATTAACTAAGTACAATTACTATACGTGCATAGTGGTTTATGGCACACCGTGACCTTTCGACGCAATCCACACTCTAAACCATTGCTCACGGGTTAATTCAATGCTTAGAGCATCAATCGCAGTTTGAACTCGCTCAATTTTACCAGAACCAATGATTGGCATTGGCTTAGATGGCAAACGACGAACCCAAGCATAGATCACTTGATCAATACTTTGTGCGCCGACTTCTTCACGAATCGCTTCTAGTTCATCACGTACGCGAATATGTTGCTCTTTTAAACCATTAAAAATAGAGCCACCAGCAAGGCAAGACCAAGCCATTGGCTTTACACGCAATTGTTGAAGCAAATCTAGAGTACCGTCATCAACTACATCAAAATTTAATGGGTTAATTTCAACCTGGTTGGTCACTAACGGCGCATCTAAACGAGATTGAAGTAACTCAAATTGACGAGGTGTAAAGTTAGACACACCAAAGTGCTTCACTTTACCGACTTGTTTTAGCTCAGAAAATGTCTCAGCCACTTCATCCGCATCCATTAGTGCATCCGGGCGATGAATTAATAGCACATCAATATCTTCAACTTGTAAGCGCGCTAATGAGTTATTGACTGATTCAACAATGTGATTCTTGCTGGTGTTGTAGTGATTCACTTTCCAATCGGGATTTTTATCGCCGCATAATTTGATATCGCATTTAGTGACGATCTCAATTTGATCACGCATGCTTTTATCGAGAGCTAATCCTTCACCAAATAATTGTTCACACTCGTAGTAACCATAAATATCCGCGTGGTCGACCGTGGTCACACCGAGTTCAACATGTTGCTTTAAAAATGTTAAACGTTCTTGTGGTGTCATTCCCCAATCGCCTAAGCGCCAATAACCTTGCACTAGCTCTGAAAATTCAGGCCCTTGAGGTGCTATTTGTTGTTTTTTCACTGCAACCATTTGGTTGACTCCCTGTTGTTTAACCTCAGATGAGGATATTTTGAATTCGATGAAAGCCTATGACTACTCTCGATTTTTATCAATCCTATGGCGTTTTTCATCTAGGTACAATGGCTAATTTAAAAAGCTAACATCACGGTAATGCAGGTTATAGAATGTTTGATCTTAGTAGCGTTTTCCAGCTAATACGATGAATGTATGAAACCGTTTCTTGCTCCTACCCATAAAAATAGCCTCACCAATTGTTTCTCGGTGAGGCTATCTGTATTACTGCAAACTTAAAATGACATTAGCCATCGGTTGGTTTCATTGAGTTTGGATCAAACAAGTCATTAATGATATGACCTGCTGAGCTTGTGTCATGCAGCCCTGATAAATCCATTCCCATTCCAGATACATCCGGTTGGTCAAGATGCTGGGTAGACGCTAAATCATCCGCTGATGCTTCTTCCGGCTTACCAATATCTGCTGCCGATGAAGGTGCTGCCTCACCTAGTAATTTATCCATATCAAGATTGCCATTCTGATCGTCTTGATCAAGCAAATCTGACACATCAAAGTCAGAATCACTGTGCAGCATCATCACATCATCTGTCATTTCCATGCCTGACATATCGCTATCTAGGCCGCCATCTAGACCATTGGCAGCAAGATGATCCCAATCAAAACTGTCATCATCATCGCCAAAGAATCCATCATCTTGATTTGCATCATCCGCGTATATTGAGCTATCACTCGCGTCGTCATTTGAATACAAGCTATCTTGCTCGCTATCAAAATCATCACTTGAATCATCAGCATTCAGCGCATCATCATCCGCCAACGCTGTCTCATCATCTTGTGAAGACTGCTCAAAGTAATTTGAACTATCCTCGTTACTTGCTAACTCATCCGTATCATTTTCATGATCAAATGGGTTATCAGCTAGCGACAAGTCTTGGTTAGCTAAATCATCTTGAGTGGTTGCGTCATGCACGTCTTGTTGAAGTTCAGATACTTTATCCGCGACAGTTTCACCAATATTATCTTGAGAAAGCGCTGATACTTCATCAACGATCGCGTGTAAATCATCCGATAGTAGATCAGCATTCTCGGCTAATTGCTCTGCCATTTCAGGGTTTGCGGCTAATAAATCCGCCACATTTTGACCTTCTACAGCATGTTCCGCATCACCCACTGCCGCGGCTTGTACATTCTCAGCGTTGTTAGACGAAGCCGATGAATTATTTTGACCTGCATCATCACGCTGTGAATCTAACCCTGTGGTATTAAAGCTTGCGGTAGAAACATTATGCTCGGCCACCACACGGTTATCCGCAGATTTAGTCACTACTGTAAATTCAGTCGTGGTTGATTCAGCTTGTTGGTGTACATAAGCCTCTGCAACTTGATCTGGTGTTAATGTGACAGAGCCATCTTCAGCAACCGTCCCTAAAGGTTGGTTATCTGCATCCACAATTTGAGCACCATCTAGGTGGTTTAATTGCAGCGAATCGCCTTCTTCTGCAGCAACAGCAGCGCCTAATAGTAACGCTGTTAAAGGTATCGCTGATGTTGCATTCACTTGTGATGTTGCTGATGCCAGATGACTACGTAAGTTCTGAGCTGGCTCTGTTGGTGTATAAGTTGCGTTATAGCTAGAAGCTTGCTCACTAGGTTCATCTGATTCTGTGCTTACAACATCAGTAATGGTGATCGTGCTTTCTGTTGTTTCTTGATTCTTACCATCAGCATCACCGTTATCTGTCGTCGTCATAGTGATAGTGTCATCGCCACTGTAACCATCATCTGGTGTATAGATAATACCGCCATCAAGTACGGCATTGATATCATCTAATGAACCTTCGATAGTGTAAGTACCATCACCACTTTCAGTAATAGTTAGACCTGATGTGTCCGTACCTTCTGGTAAAGATAAACTGCCATTTCCAGCATGTAACTCAACAGTAAAGTCACCCTTACCTTCCGAGGCGTCCACATCACTAATTTGTAAACCTGTGATCGTAGTGACACCATCAGCAGACGCTGGAACGGAGTCAGGTACTGTATTCACCGCTGCATCATTTTCTGCCTTCACATCAATATCAACTGTGACGTTTTCGACAGGGCCAGAGGTATCACCGTTATCATTACCTTGGATAGCAAGATCAAGGGTTCCGTCCCAATCTTCGCCAGCCACAGTCATGTTGTCAGAGTTACCATCTTCTGGTGGGTAAAAGATGATGCTATCCAGATCCGAACCATCTGAAACGATCGTTACCGTACCATCTGGATTTTGAATAATTTCACCATCTGAGCCTTCTGGGAATCCAAAAGTCGCACCATCAGGCACATTAGAAATGGTCACTTGAACTTGCTCTGGTGCATCTTCCTGAACATTACTTGCAGGATCCGTTACGCTATTTTCATCATCAACGGCATGTGCATTAATATTGATCGTTATGCCATTCGCCACATCTTCATCACCAGAAACAGAAGCATCCACATCGGTATTCACTGCATCTGCTTTTGCATCAACATGGATATTAACAGGTACGTCTTTCTCAACAGGATCACCATTATCATCTGTTGTGTAGACTTTAAGTGTCAGGTCAATATCACCACTAAAATCATTTGGTGGCAGAATACTCAAACCTGATAAATCAAAACTTTGGCCATCATCACTAATTACATCAGGGATAGACCAAACGCCACCCCCCATATTATTAGCGCCTTCAATGACGAAGCCATCTGGCACGCCGGTAATACTGACAGAAACAATCTCTTCCGAGCCATCCATATCAGTCACATTACCGTTAAAATCACCAAATGAAATCGATGTCCCTTCGTCACCTGTAACTTGAACAGGATTATCATCGGTAGCGACTTCACCATTGATTTCAATATCATCATTTACGGCATTAACATCAAAGCTTACATTCTGCTCAAACGAACCACTATTACTGACTTCCTCACCATCAACCATTGCCGTATCAGTCACATCCGTTGTCACGGTAACATCAACAGTGCCGCTGAAATCTGGAGCAGGTTGGAAATAAATTGGGTCATTCGGGTCAACATGAATTTCACCATTGGCATCAGGTTGAATCACATCACCGTTTGCGTCGACAAATTCACCTTGTGATGGATCAACTAATTTAATTGTCACATCGGTAATTTCTTCATCGCCGCCATTATCTTTACCACCGTTATTTTGGTCGCCAATAACCGTACTTAAATCTAACTCAATTAGGCTATCTTCATCGCCACCGCCAGTGATGGTGACGTCTGGAGCATCTGCAACAGGGTCAACATTAACCGTGATATTCATTGAGCCTTCATTAGACTGGCCACTCTCGTTATCAGTTTCCACAACTTTAACGGGAATATCGATATCACCAGCATAATCTGGTGGTAAGTATAGAATCACATCTGGTGGTAACGTTATTGAACCATCAGCATTCGGGGTGACACTAATGACATACTCACCCGTTTGCTCGTTGTACTCCATACCACCAATCGTGGCACCTGGAGGCAAATCATCGGCATTAATAATGATCGAAGTGGTATCGTTATCCAGATCAGAGACGCCATCACCATCAGTATCATCAGTGCTAATCACCAAACCATCAGAAATTAACTCACCTATATTGACGCCACCTTCTTGATCTTCTGAAGCATCGACTTGTTGATCTTGAGTCGCATCATCATCAATATCGCCGGCAGCTGGTGGAGTATAAGTACCGCCACCGCCATCATGTTCATCAGTAAAGTGAAGAGTAATATCGGTTTCTTTGATTATTGTCTCACTTTCCGAGTTAGCATCATCACCCTGGTCTTGTACGGTAACACTGACGTGTATAGTCACATCCCCATCAAACCCACGAGGCGCTTTAATCACGATATCATCGAGTTGATCTTCAGTAATCGTAAACGAACCATTGCCGTTATTTACCGCACCTTCAACCTGGAAACCATCGGGCAAATCATCTGGGAAGGTAATGATCACTTTATTGATTACTTCATCACTTGAAGTGTCATCATTGACCCAATCTAAGCTGTTACCACCTGAGCTACCATTAACTACATCGTTAACTGACAAGTGAATTTCATTTGACCACTCATCATTAGGGTCTTGGTCTTCATATACATCCTGAATTCCGTCACCATCGGTATCTGTAATCGCATTACCGTCAGCATCATCGATAACCAACTTACCACCATCATTCACACCATCACCGTCTTCTTCGACGACCGAGGTAACATCCACATCTAAATTGCCATGGATTGTGGTTTCATCATAGTTATCATCTGGATTTTCAGTATCTGAATCTCGAATCGTGACATCCGTGGTTAAATGCAAATCACTATCTGCATCTTCTGGCATGCTAAGATACAAGCCGCTTTCTTGGGCTTCTGCTAATTGTTCTGGTGTTAAGGTAATTGAACCGTTTTCATCAGGGTGAGTACTTCATCACCAATAACGATTGCATAACCATCAGGATAATTCTCAAACCCATTAATGGTTAATCCAACCACTTTTCGCTGCCGTCATTATCGACAAACTGCGCAGTAGGATCCCAATTCAGTTTAACTAACTCATCTTCATTACCCGTTGATGTGGTGTTGTATTCCTCTAGGTCACCATTCTCATCTCTACCGACGCCATCAACGACAGGATTAACATTAATATGGATATCATATTCAAATTCTTTCGAAGCACCGTCATCTTCCGTCACCACAATACGTACTGGAATATCAATATCATCCGCGCTATTGCTATCGGTATGAATTTGAATACCGTTCAATGAATCAACATCAAATTGGTATAAATCTGGATTGGTTGAAACGAGTGTCGGTTCTAATGGATTACCATCAGCATCGCTAAAATACACCCCTTCTGGGATGTCTTGTAATGTTGTGAAAGTGATTTTTTCAGATGAATCTGTATCTTCCGATACTGCGCCATGCCCATCGGTGTTTGTGTACTCACCAGAAATAAAGCCGAAATCTATCGTAGCTGTACCATCTTCATCCACTGTGGTTGAGATCGTTTTACCATCATCAGAAACCTCCCAATCACCATTGGCAATAATGGATGGGTCATCAACAACACCGTGCATATCGACATTGATTTCAGTGCTATCTTGGCCAGCCCAAGTATCTTCATCATTCAGATCCGTATCACTCAGATCGGCGTTATCAACCGACATTCCATCAACGGTAAAAGTAAAATCGTCATTACTTTGTGGCGGTGGCATGATGACAGTATCATCAATATCATCGAAAGAAATCACATAGAAACCGTCTGCATTTGGCTCTAGTTCTACAGGGTTCCCTTCATCATCTACGCCCCATACTGTCGCGCCTTCTGGTAAACCTGAAATACGCACAAAGTAACTTTCTGAACCATCGTCATCGACCGAAGTATGCGCCTTGGTAATCACATCCGATAACTGAATAGCAGTATCTTCATCGACTTTGATGTTGTTATTCGTACTCAAGCTGACTTCATCAGCATCTGGAGTCACATCGATGACAATCGTTTGGTGATCAGATTCGGCTGTTTCTTTGCCATCAACCGTATCGCCACTTTCGGTACTGGTTCCCAAGCATCGATTTGCATTTCACCTGACCAGTCATCCGCAGGGTCAACTTCCACTTTATCGATATCATCAGCTGAAATGGTATATACACCATTTTCATCCGGCTCTATTTTTACTCCATCAACATAAATGTCCCCTTCACCTTCTTTTATTTCAAGGTGGTATTCTAGGGTTTCTGAACCATCATTATCATTCAGATCAACATCTATATTCAGTTTTACATTGTCACTGTCTTCACCGGTCTCATAATAGAGATCAGTGTTATCCATATCCCATGTTGGTGTATCGGCAACACCTTCAACCGTGATGTTGAAGTTGCCATTGATTGTCTGACCGGATTGTTCTGAATCGTTATCAATAACTTCCGCTTGTACACCAAATTCTAAGTTACCATCAACGGTTGAGAAATCTGAATCGGGTACAAACGTTACACCAGACAGTTCATAGCTATAAGTTCCATCACCATTATCGACTAAACTAAATGCATCTGCTGGTATGATGAAATTGCCATCAGCGTCAGTTTCAAGTGGCTCACCATCGTACATAAACTCACCATGAGCGCCTCCTTCTGGAGGTGTTATGACAACGGTACTCTGTTCTGGGTTATCAGGGTTGATGATGGTCTCTCCTTCATCCCTATCACCCACGTTCAATTGCATTTCAATCGGAATGCCATTTGGAGTCTCATCTGGCACGCCATCCAGATTATCAAGACCCGTTGTATCTGTGCGCCCATCTTCCTCATGGCCACTATAGCTACCACCATTAATTTCCCAGCTTGGGCCTTCATCAGTAACATTAACCGTCACTTCAGCGGTATCAGTGTCGCCATCACCATCCGTGATCACAAATTCAAAGTCACCACTGTAATCTTTGCCATCATGATCTAAATTATCGACAGGCTCGAACTTAATATCACCATTTTCTGACACATATAAGGTACCAATACTTTCACCACCATCCGTTACAGGAACGGCATAATAAGCTTCGGCAGCGTCACCCGTATCAGAAATGTTTCCATCTGAGTCGATATAAACGGTGTCATAATCACCATCTTTTAGCTCAATAACATTGCCATTACTGTCTTTAATACCGGTAACAGTGGCACCATCAGCCCCTTCATTAGCAATAATATTGCCTAAATCTTGTAGGCCTGAACCTTCTTCAATCGCTTCACCAGACACATCTTGCGCAGTTGGTACATCATCATTAACAGTAACATTGACATCAATTGTATTACTGCTATCACCATCATCATCGACGCCATGGATAGGTATAACGATATTGGTCGATTGTCCACCATTGCCATTATCAAGTGGTTGATCAATCGCGCCTGTCACTTCAAAGGTATAGCTACCATTAGTGTTATCAAAACTGATTTTGAAGACATCATCGTCCGTTGGGTTACCATTATCATCGACTAGCACACCTGAATATGTGCCATCACCGTTATCAACTAAAATAACGTCGGTGCCACCCGAAGTTATGTTGCTATTGCCTTCACTATCTGAGTTTTTCTCATTAAAAGCATTAACATCAATTTCATAGTGATTCACTTCATCACTACCTGAATCAATAGTAATCGTGCCGGTTGCTGACTCACCACTTTGTCCTGGTGTTGAACCCGCGTGATTATCACCACCTTTATCAATATCAGATTCGTTAACACTGATGTTGTCAGCACTATCGATTTCAAGGTCTTTACCATCCGTTATGGTGCCGTTGAAATCAATGGACTCATCCATGTAATCGCCGTCAGTATCTTGTATTTGGATTGGGATGTTGATGGTGATGTTGTCACCATCATTATGGACATACCCGTCAGTATCACCAGCACCATCTACATGATCGATTGGTTGGTATTGCGTCATATCAACACTAATATCAACACCACCATTTTCAGTAGGTGTTGCAATCAGATGGAAATCTAAAACAGGGTTACCATTAGCATCCACACCGGTTAATGTGTTGTTTTCAGGATCAAATGAGAACTCAACTGAACCGCCACCTTCTGTGGTAATTTCAGTGTTGAGCTCTGTAATCAAGTCATCCATTACAGTAGGATCACTTGTACCGTGTTTGGATCTAAGTCATCTGATCCAGCATCAACGTGAGTTGAACCACTTTGTGCTGTTTTCGGATAACCTTCTGAATCACCTGGATCGGAATCTGGGTGAGGTCACCTTCGATCATTCCAGCATCAATGTCACCTCCACCTTGTGCGTTATCGCCATCGGTATCATGAATGGTGATCGTTCCTTTACCTACATCTCCGTCAGCATCTTCGACTTCAACATTGATAGGAATATCTGAAGTATCATTATCTTCATTAATTTGATCGATCGGCTGGAATTGCTCTACTTCATAATGACCATTTTGATCGATAGTCACTTCCATAACCGGAATATTATCTGCATCAACAATGGTTAATGTATGACCATCATCACTGATTACAACAGAGGTATCTTGACCGTTACTAGTCAGATCATCTAATTGTGATTGGTCGGCACCAAATCGTACATCGACAACATCATCACTGCCGGTATCAACATTAATGTCTCCCGATGCTGAATCTGTTCCATCAGTACCTTCTTCTAGTGTTGCACCTGTGTCCTTACCAAACGACGGATCTTGGCCATCTTCAATGTTAACCGTGATATCAACATTATTTGGTGTGCCGTCTGCATCATCAATCACTAAGGGCACATCAATACTGATGCTATCACCGTTGTTGGTCACATAGCCTTCACTATCACCATCTCCATCTTCGTGATCAATTGGACCATTTTGAACAACATCGGTAGTAATGGTGGCATTACCGTCTGCATCAACGGTTGAAGTCATCCTCATCGTTAAGACATCCGAGCCCCGAAGTACCCGTTATCGTAATTGTACCATCTGAATTTGTAGTGATTTCAAAGTCAATCGGTTGACCATTACTGGTTAAGCCATCAAGTTCGGCTTCCAAAGCTGTAGAGACTTCTGGATCAATATGTAAGGTCTCAGGGCGTGATCATCACTAGAGGAATCAATGACGACTGAGCTACTACCTGATACTGGATAAGCGTTTCCTTCAGTCCAGCTCTCCTGATCACCTTCGGTAATATTGACCTCATCAGTAACATCGACTCCCTCTGGATCGACAATCACAATGTTAAAGCTGCCCGAAGCGCTATCACCATCATCATCCACTGCAGTGACGCTAAGATTAAGGTCAACATCCCCTGCATCTTGATCGATAGGTTCATATTGCGTAACGGTGTAATTACCATCTATATCAACGGTAATACTTAGAATGGGTTCATCATTTTCACCGGTGACGGTAATGGTATTACCATCCACTTCATAGTCGGTTTCTTTGCCGCCATCGTAAGTAATATTACCTAAGCCTGAATCATCACCTTGAGGGTCATCAAAGGTCATCGATGCTATTTCATCTGAGCCCATATCAAAGCTTGGGATTTTACCTGTTGATTCACCTGGCGTTTGAGTTACTTCTCCGGTCTCAGGGTCAACATTGTCAAAATCTGTTTCGGTAATAACAACGGCTTCACTGTCATCACTAAAGGACGGGTCTTGGCCATCTTCTAGGTTAACGGTGATGTCGATATTAGAAGTATCACCATCGGTGTCGGAGATTTCCAATGGAAGATCAATCGAAATCACATCACCATCATTGGTGATATAACCAGAGGTATCGCCATCTTTATTGATATCATCCAATGGTAAAGCTTGGTCGACAGTGGTGTTGATGTAGAACTCGCCATCCCCACCTTGTACCACTTCAAAACTTATCGTGATGGCCTCTACACCATCAACCGTCCCCACGATGCTAAAGCTGCCATCCGGATTTTCAACAGAAACAAAATCAACGGGCTGGCCGCCTGAGGTAATTTCGGATAATTCACCCGGATTTTGATCGGTACCATCACCAAACAACGTGGCTTTTGCCTCATCAGTAAGCTGTAAAGTACGGGTCAAGATCATCACTTGGCGTTGGAATTAACTTAGAAGACTCACCATGCACTGGGTATTCATTACCTGAAGCTGGGTTTTCAAGATCACCTTCTTCAATGGTAACTTCATCGCTTACATCTTCAGCATTCCCGCCGTCATTAATCACGATATTGATGGTACCATTCGCGGTATCACCATCGTCATCCGTACCAGAAACATTCAACGCAATGTTGGTGATGTCGCTGTCATCTTGATCAATCGGTTGGTATTGCGTCACCGTGTAATTACCATCCGCATCGATGGTCACGCTCATCACAGGGTTATTATCAACATCCAACAAGGTTAACGTGCTTGATCGTTTGCCAGTGCCGCAGTATCAATGTGAGTCGCTTCACCATTACTGGTGATGCCAGTGAGACGGTTGATTTGGGTCAAAGACAATTTGGTCAACGTAATCACTGCCCTGGTCAAATTCAATGCTGCCATTGGCCGTTTGTATATCGTCCGTTTCATTGATTTCAGCTATGTCGGTATTGTCACCAAAAGACGGATCTTGACCATCTTCTAGGTTAACGGTGATATAGATATTAGAAGTATCACCATCGGTGTCGGAGATTTCCATTGGAATATCAACCGAAATCACATCACCATTGTTGGCGATATAGCCATTGCTATCTCCTGTGCCATCATTATTATCGAGTGGCTGATATTGATTGACGTTGGTAGTTACGACCACATCTCCATTGGCACCCATCGTTGGTGTCATAGTAATATCAAGCACCTGATTGTCATTACTGTCGACACCAGTGATTGTGATGATACCAGTCGTTGGATCGGTGCTCACCTCAAAAGTCACTTTATCTCCACCATTTGTGGTCACTTCTGAGTTTAATTCCGCTTTTAAAGCTTCTTTGACCGTCTCATCAATAGTCAAACTAGTATTAACCAGATCATCACTTGGCGATTCTATGGTCATAGAGCTGCTACCACTGACAGGATAACTTGGATGGGCACTGCCTTCACTGTTATCTGGATTATCTAAATCCCCTTCGCCAATAGTAACTTCATCGCTCACATCAGCTGCGTTGTCGCCATCATTAATCACGATATTGATGGTACCGTTCGCGGTATCACCATCGTCATCCGTACCAGTAACATTCAACGCAATGTTGGTGATGTTGCTGTCATCTTGGTCGATAGGTTGGTATTGCGTCACCGTGTAATTACCATCCGCATCGATGGTCACGCTCATCACAGGGTTATTATCAACATCCAACAAGGTTAACGTGCTTGGATCGTTTGCCAGTGCCGCAGTATCAATGTGAGTCGCTTCACCATTACTGGTGATGCCAGTGAGAGACGGTTGATTTGGGTCAAAGACAATTTCATCAACCTGATCACTTCCTTCATCAAACTCAATACTGCCCTTCGCCGTTTGTATATCGTCCGTTTCATTGATTTCAGCTATGTCGGTATTGTCACCAAAAGACGGATCTTGACCATCTTTTAGGTTAACGGTGATATCGATATTAGAAGTATCACCATCGGTGTCGGAGATTTCCAATGGAAGATCAACCGAAATCACATCATCATCATTGGTGATATAACCAGAGGTATCGCCATCTTTATTGATATTATCCAGTGGTAAAGCGGTCGACAGTGGTGTTGATGTAGAACTCGCCATCCTCACCTTGTACCACTTCAAAACTTATCGTGATGGCCTCTACATCAACCGTCCCCACGATGCTAAAGCTGCCATCCGGATTTTCAACAGAAACAAAATCAACGGGCTGGCCGCCTGAGGTAATTTCGGATAATTCACCCGGATTTTGATCGGTACCATCACCAAACAACGTGGCTTTTGCCTCATCAGTAAGCTGTAAAGTACTTGGGTCAAGATCATCACTTGGCGTTGGAATTAACTTAGAAGACTCACCATGCACTGGGTATTCATTACCTGAAGCTGGGTTTTCAAGATCACCTTCTTCAATGGTAACTTGATCGCTTACATCTTCAGCATTCGCGCCGTCATTAATCACGATATTGATGGTACCTTTCGCGGTATCACCATCGTCATCCGTACCCGAGACATTTAGGGCGATTTTGGTGATCTCGCTGTCATCTTGATCGATAGGTTGGTATTGCGTCACGACATACTTGCCATTCTCATCAATAGCCACCGTTAAGACATCATTACCGTCTAGATCGCTGAGTGTAACGGTGTTGCCATCAACTAATACTGTCGTCTCTTCACCATTACTTGTGATATCGGCAAATGCATCTTCAGCTTGCTCTTGGTTAAAGACAATTTCATCAACCTGATCACTTCCTTCATCAAACTCAATACTGCCATTGGCCGTTTGGATATCGTCCGTTTCATTGATTTGAGCTATGTCGGTATTGTCACCAAAAGACGGATCTTGACCATCTTTTAGGTTAACGGTGATATCGATATTAGAAGTATCACCATCGGTGTCGGAGATTTCCAATGGAAGATCAATCGAAATCACATCATCATCATTGGTGATATAACCAGAGGTATCGCCATCTTTATTGATATTATCCAGTGGTAAAGCGGTCGACAGTGGTGTTGATGTAGAACTCGCCATCCTCACCTTGTACCACTTCAAAACTTATCGTGATGGCCTCTACACCATCAACCGTCCCCACGATGCTAAAGCTGCCATCCGGATTTTCAACAGAAACAAAATCAACGGGCTGGCCGCCTGAGGAATTTCGGATAATTCACCCGGATTTTGATCGGTACCATCACCAAACAACGTGGCTTTTGCCTCATCAGTAAGCTGTAAAGTACTTGGGTCAAGATCATCACTTGGCGTTGGAATTAACTTAGAAGACTCACCATGCACTGGGTATTCATTACCTGAAGCTGGGTTTCAAGATCACCTTCCTCAATGGTAACTTCATCGCTTACATCTTCAGCATTCGCGCCGTCATTAATCACGATATTGATGGTACCGTTCGCGGTATCACCATCGTCATCCGTACCCGAGACATTTAGGGCGATTTTGGTGATCTCGCTGTCATCTTGATCGATTGGTTGGTATTGCGTCACCGTGTAATTACCATCCACATCGATGGTCACGCTCATCACAGGGTTATTATCAACATCCAACAAGGTTAACGTGCTTGGATCGTTTGCCAGTGCCACGGTATCAATGTGAGTCGCATCACCATTACTGGTGATGCCATTGAACGGTTGACTTGGGTCAAAGACAATTTGGTCAACATAATCACTGCCCTGGTCAAATTCGATTGAGCCGGTGGCACTTTGCGTGTCATCACTTTCAGTTATAATCACGCCGTTATCGGTGCCAAAACTTGGATCTTCACCATCTTTAAAATTCACCGTGATGTCGACACTTGACGTGTCACCATCGGTGTCATCAATTTCTAGCGGCAGGTCAACCGAAAGAGTGTCACCATTATTCGTGATTAACCCCATCATATCGCCTGTGTCATCGCCCGTGCCATTGTTATCATCTAATGGTTGGTATTGATTGACGTCTGTAACAACCGTCACATCACCATTTTCAGACATGGTCGGGGTCATGGTGATGTCAAGAACTGGGTTGCCCTCGCCATCCACACCGGTGATGGTGATCACACCATTGTCATCGGTCGTCATGCTGAACTCAACTGGATCGCCACCGTTGATGGTGACTTCTGACATCTCATTTTGTAGGGCAGCTTTACCCGCTTCGCTTAAACGCAGTGAGCTTACGACCAAGTTATCACGGCGATGCGATCGTGATTGAGCCATGGCCTTCGACTGGGTAGGTTTGGACAGGTTTGCCATCCGCATCCACGGCACCAGTATCAACATCACCTTCGATGACCTCAATCGTATCGCTCACATCCGCAGCATTCGCGCCGTCATTAATCACGATATTGATGGTACCATTCGCGGTATCATCATCGTCATCCGTACCAGAAACATTCAACGCAATGTTGGTGATGTCGCTGTCATCTTGATCAATCGGTTGGTATTGCGTCACCGTGTAATTACCATCCGCATCGATGGTCACGCTCATCACAGGGTTATTATCAACATCCAACAAGGTTAACCTGCTTGGATCCTTTGCCAGTGCCGCAGTATCAATGTGAGTCGCTTCACCATTACTGGTGATGCCAGTGAGAGACGGTTGACTTGGGTCAAAGACAATTTGGTCAACGTAATCACTGCCCTGGTCAAATTCGATTGAGCCGGTGGCACTTTGCATGTCATCACTTTCAGTTATAGTCGCGCCGCTATCGGTGCCAAAACTTGGATCTTCACCATCTTTAAAGTTCACCGTGATGTCGACGCTTGACGTGTCACCATCGGTGTCATCAATTTCTAGCGGCAGGTCAACCGAAAGAGTGTCACCATTATTCATGATTAACCCCATCATATCGCCTGTGTCATCGCCCGTGCCATTGTTATCATCTAATGGTTGGTATTGATTGACGTCTGTAACAACCGTCACATCACCATTTTCAGACATGGTTGGCGTCATGGTGATATCAAGAACTGGGTTGCCCTCGCCATCCACACCGGTGATGGTGATCACACCATTGTCATCGGTCGTCATGCTGAACTCAACTGGATCGCCACCGTTGATGGTGACTTCTGACATCTCATTTTGTAGAGCGGCTTTACCCGCTTCGCTTAAACGCAGTGAGCTTGCGACCAAGTTATCACTTGGCGATGCGATCGTGATTGAGCCATGGCCTTCTACAGGGTAGGTTTGGACAGGGTTGCCATCCGCATTCACGGCACCAGTATCAACATCACCTTCGATGACCTCAATCGTATCGCTCACATCCGCAGCATTCGCGCCGTCATTAATCACGATATTGATGGTACCATTCGCGGTATCATCATCGTCATCCGTACCAGAAACATTCAACGCAATATTGGTGATGTCACTGTCATCTTGATCGATAGGTTGGTATTGCGTAACCGTGTAGTTGCCTTGCGCGTCAATGGTTACATCCATCACGGGATTGCCATCGGCATCCACTAGACTTAATGTGTTGTCATCAACACTGTAGCTGGTCGCATCACCATTACTGGTGATGCCAGTGAACGGTTGATTTGGGTCAAAGACAATTTGGTCAACGTAATCACTGCCCTGGTCAAATTCAATGCTGCCATTGGCCGTTTGTTCACCGTCATTTTCAGTGATCTCAGCAATCTCGGTATTGTCACCAAAACTTGGATCTTCACCATCAACAAAATTCACCGTGATATCAACATTTGAAGTATCACCATCGGTGTCATCAATTTCTAGCGGTAGGTCAACCGAAATAGTGTCACCATTATTGGTGATAAGACCGGTTGTATCTCCAGTACCCTCTTTTTCATCAAGCGGTTGATATTGATTGACATTGGTGACAACCGTCACATCACCATTTTCAGACATGGTTGGCGTCATGGTGATATCAAGAACTGGGTTGCCCTCGCCATCCACACCGGTGATGGTGATCACACCATTGTCATCGGTCGTCATGCTGAACTCAACTGGATCGCCACCGTTGATGGTGACTTCTGACATCTCATTTTGTAGAGCGGCTTTACCCGCTTCGCTTAAACGCAGTGAGCTTGCGACCAAGTTATCACTTGGCGATGCGATCGTGATTGAGCCATGGCCTTCGACTGGGTAGGTTTGGACAGGGTTTCCATCCGCATCCACGGCACCAGTATCAACATCACCTTCGATGACCTCAATCGTATCGCTCACATCCGCAGCATTCGCGCCGTCATTAATCACGATATTGATGGTACCATTCGCGGTATCATCATCGTCATCCGTACCAGAAACATTCAACGCAATGTTGGTGATGTCGCTGTCATCTTGATCAATCGATTGGTATTGCGTCACCGTGTAATTACCATCCGCATCGATGGTCACACTCATCACGGGGTTATTATCAACATCCAACAAGGTTAACGTGCTTGGATCGTTTGCCAGTGCCGCAGTATCAATGTGAGTCGCTTCACCATTACTGGTGATGCCAGTGAGACGGTTGGCTTGGGTCAAAGACAATTTGGTCAACATAATCACTGCCCTGGTCAAATTCAATGCTGCCATTGGCCGTTTGTTCACCGTCATTTTCAGTGATCTCAGCAATCTCGGTATTGTCACCAAAACTTGGATCTTCACCATCAACAAAATTCACCGTGATATCAACATTTGAAGTATCACCATCGGTGTCATCAATTTCTAGCGGTAGGTCAACCGAAATAGTGTCACCATTATTGGTGATAAGACCGGTTGTATCTCCAGTACCCTCTTTTTCATCAAGCGGTTGATATTGATTGACATTGGTGACAACCGTCACATCACCATTTTCAGACATGGTTGGCGTCATGGTGATATCGAAAACTGGATTTCCATCACCATCGACTGCAGAAATGGTTACCACACCGTTTTCATCGGTGGTCATGGTAAATTCAATTGGCTGACCATTATGGATCGTAATTTTACCCATTCCAGAAACTAGCTGGGCTTTGCCTTCTTCACTTAAACGTAATGTAGAAGGATTTAAGTTATCATCTATTGCAGTAATGGTAACGCTACTCGTGCCATGTACAGGATATGCGTTACCTGCTGCTGGGTTTTCAGATCGCCCTCAGCTATTGTGACAACGTCACTAACATCAACATTCTCACCATCTTCAATATTGATAACAATTGTACCGTTAGCAGTATCACCATCATCATCTGTTGCAGTAATACCTAAATTTAGATTTATTATATCGTCTGCATCCTGGTCAAGTGGACCAGTGGCTTGAACGGTATAAGATCCATCGGTCTGAACCTCAACAGTTAAAACTGGTTCGCCATTAATATCTGTTACAATTACTACATTACCATCAACGGTATATTCTGTAGGTTCACCATTGCTCGTTAACCCTTCTAATGAGGGTTGGTTTGGATCAAACGTAATAGTGGCAATTTCATCACTACCAAGATCCAATGGTACTTGGCCATCTACAATTAAATCACGGTCATCAGTTTCATTGATCGTGGTGCCTGAGTCGGTACCAAATTGTTCATTGGCACCATCATTAACATCAATTTCGATATTAATCGGTTCTTTGATTTCATTACCATTGATATCCATCCCCGATACTGGGAATTCAATATGAATATCATCCCCTTGATTACTCACTATACCTGTGGTGTCACCTGAAATATGATCGATAGGTTGATTAACCGTTGTGGTAATAGAAACGGTTACATCACCGTTGGGTAGGGCAACGAAATCAACATCAAATGAAACGACTGGTTCACCATCTTGCATACCCGTGAAAGTATTGGTTTCCGCATCGTAAATACAACAGGTTCACCACCTGATGTGATCTCAGAATTTAATTCACCAAGTAAAGAATCTACGCTTTCTTCGGGATATAAAACGAATTTGGATCAAGAGCATAGGTACCTTTTTCAACTACAACCGAAGCTATACTTTCAGTTGGGTAACCACCACCACTGTCTAAATCACCTTCTGTAACTTCAACGGCAAGGTTTCACCACCGTCAGCAATAAGAACGCCTCGTTCATCTTCTTCATCACGGTATTCACGTTCAAAACCTTTAGTATCGTATCCGCGTGAGTTAAAACAGCGTCATAATTGTAGTCAATCGATACAAAGAGTTATTAGCGGTGTCGCCCGCGCCCTCACCTGCTGCTGGTGCTTCTGCTTCTTGAGTTGGATCTTGTCCTGCCAAAATACTTTGCTGAATAGCGGCAATATCATCAGTTTGATTTGATTGAGAACCTTGTTCATCCGAATTTACAGGGTTCATAATATCTTGACTAGGATCTTGCAGGTTCATTACCGAGCGTTGGATATTCGCAATATCCGATTCAGTAAAATTCGCATTTTGTGCATTTTCAGCGTTAATTTGAACTTGTGGTCCCAATGTAGTCGCCACAGGCCCAGTTGCATTTGGTACAATAGATACGGCCGATTGAGTATTATGGATGTGTACTTGTTGTCCTTGTCCAGAGACAGTTGCGTTTGCCTCTGGAGTCACCAATAAAACCTCATCAGACTTCAACTGATAATTTCCTGTAACCAATACAGCTCCCTGACCAGCTTTAATGACAAAAACTGAACCACTTTCAACGTTAACATTGGTGACATTTGAAGAAGGGATATTATTTTCCATAGATAACTCAATCTGTTAGTTGATTGTTTCCTTAAAACCAGGATAAGCCAATCTTATATTTATAGGAATTTAATCTTAAAGCAGCAATAAACAAGCTTAAAAGTAAGAACACCTCTATATTTATATCACAATAGAGGTTAAACAATAGTTCTGCTAGATAGAAATAAAACGATTGTAATTATACCACTAACAATCGTTTTATTCACTGTTTTAACCAATCCAAACATCATGTAGGTAATGTAGGACATAACAGTCTATACCCAATTAACTTGAAGTTGCAGATTTCAAAACCTGAAAATTGTCGTTAATTCGAGTTGTCAGTGAGCCTGCAACTTTGGGCAAAGTCACATCAAAAAATCGATTTATTGCATCCTTAAAGGATGCTTTTGTCGGGAAGTAAACATTATTTCTGGCATGCTCATGCATGACCTTCCACAGTCGTTCTATTGGATTCAAATTTGGACTGTAAGGGGGCAAATAATGCAGTTCGATATTGAGCATCCGAGCAAAATCTTTTACCAGCTGACTTCGGTGATAACCGGCACCATCGAGAATTACATGAATCTTTTGCTCTAATGGATAATGAGCTTTTTTCAGTTTCCAAAAGAAACGGGCAATACTTTCACTATCAATCGTTTCATAACTTTCGGTCACTGTCGTAGATATATCCGTTAGATTCAGTGCACCGACAAAGTTTAATCGTGTACGGCTACCGGTCGTTTCAATTACTTTATCTTCACCTTTGCGGATCCAACCGTAAGTGATTTTAGTCGCTTGGCTTGGATGCACTGCATCCATAAATAAAATCGGTTCATTGAGTTGCTTCAGCTCTTGATAATGCTGAATAAAAGCTTCTTGAGCTTCAGGATTAAGTTTGTGTGGAACACCTTTAGGTTGCTTATAGGAAAAGCCATTATGGTGTAACCATTTATTCATTCCAGCGACAGTGTAAGTGACTTGGAATTGATTCTGGACGTACTCAACAATCTGGTGAGTATGAAAGGTATTTTCAGCAAGATGCTCAATTAATGCCATCGTTTCATCGGCATTGAGTTTACTTTGTGAGCCACCATTTTCGGGTTTTAATTTTTCAG
The DNA here is from genome assembly GCF_002218045.2 of Vibrio rumoiensis. Lineage (NCBI taxonomy): Bacteria > Pseudomonadati > Pseudomonadota > Gammaproteobacteria > Vibrionales > Vibrionaceae > Vibrio > Vibrio rumoiensis. The sequence goes on along the minus strand of NZ_AP018686.1, from coordinate 485,645 downwards.
ACTGTAAATAGTCATTGATATGACGAGTCACCGTCGTTTGATGAATTCGCAATGCTTGCGAAATCATAGAAACAGACCAACCTTCAGAAGCAAGCACGACAGCTTTGATACGATCACATACTCGACGGTCACGAGATGAATCGTGCATCCGTTCAAGTTGTTTTTCGTAAGTGTTCACCAAACCCTATTGACATAAAACTGTGACCTCTAGCACTTGATCCTTTAGGTATTGAGTGATCATTTTGAGCTTCATCATAGTTATATGACTAGAAAAAGCTCCTAAATACCAAGACGCACCACCTAAAGTCTCTGATCTGAATGAGGCTAAGGTGCTTATTGATGAGCTGTGGGAGCAGCTCAGGCACTATGAAGATAAGCTTACCACTAGCTCCAAAACTCTTCAAAATCGCCCTCATCAGACAGTCCTAAAGATCGCCATGAGCGAAAAAGATGAAAGCTCTGGTGGTCGCAATTCGAGAGGAGCTAAAAAGGCCACACAGGGCATCAACGAAAACTTTCCCCGTTAAAGACACGGATATCATTATTGATTGCTTCCCTGATAGTTGTCCTTGTTGCGAACAGTCTGACATTGATGTTCATGACGGCCCTTACTACCGACACCAAGTCTTTGATATTCCCAAGCCCACTGTCGATATCACCGAATACCGTTTATTTTCAGGTCAATGTCGGCATTGCAAAGCCGTCAAAGCTCAAAAGCCTGACGATGCATCACAAGGGATTATAGGGCCTAACTTATTAAGTTACATTGGGGTTCTTGCGGGGCAATATCACCTCAGTGTTCGAAAAATCAATCTCTTCTCAAAGAACAGCTTGGCACAACCTTTTCAGTTGGCGCGATCAGCGCTCAAACGAAAGTCGCTTCAATGCTAACGCCATTACATCAAGCGATAAAACAAGCATTAAAGAGCGCCTTTGATTCATGCTGACGAGACCTCTCATCACAGAAATGATGAACAAAGCCTTCGCTGGTGTTGGTTAGTGGCAAGTGATGACCTTCTATGAGCAAATACTTTATTCGCGCTCGACCTCATCAGCGAAAAGGTCATTGATGAAGACTATGCAGGCATTGTGGTCAGCGACCAGTGCCTAGCTATAACTGGATAGCCGCAGACCGTCATCAGTTATGTTGGGCACATGTGAAGCGTAACCTTCAGCAAATGGCGGATTATAGTGGCGGTGGCCACACCGCTTATATTGGCAGAACATCTTTGTTTGCTGACGAACGCCATTTTCCATACTCGGCATCGTTATGAACAAGATGAGTTAAATTATGCGCTATACTTACGAAGAATGCGTAGGTTGCAGAAATCGTTCGATCATTGGTTGAGCAAAGGGACTGATGTCATGGTCAAGCGATATCGGGGGCGATGCAAGTTACTGCTCAAACATAGAGAGAGCTTGTGGGTTTTCCTCAAGAAAGTGTCAATCCTTAACCAATAATGAAGCTGAGCGATGTATTAGAGGTTTTGTAATCCAAAGGAAAATCAGCTTCGGAACGACCTCGGATGCAGGCGATAAATTCCGCAGTAGGATACATACCCTCATCGAAACCTGCAAAAACGTGGCTTGTCGGCAATGTCAGTGTTGAGTGAGATCATCACGGCTGTTGTGGCGAAGAGACCGTACCCCAACATCTTTGATCTATAGGCTGTTCCCCGTTAATATCGAGTCAAGTTACCTTGGTGAACGATTACGTTTTTTTTTGGTTGGAAAGTTCTATTTTCATGTTTGGTAGCATGATCCTGTTCAAGGATAAAATCAAGCATCTTCAATGATCACGGGTATATAATCATTAATATATTCGCAACTGTGAATATAGGTGACTTAAAACATTATTTCTATATAATATAAATTAAAAGATGTCATCATTTATCGCAGTGATTATTCTTACAAAGTTGATGATAAAATAGTTCATCACTAACGCATGACTAACACAACACTATCTATTGGGTAATAAGCTTCGCTTGCTCTTGGTAATTCAATGAAAAAAAAACTCACCACCGAACAACTAGACTTCGTCGATGATAAGTCATCAGCATTAATGCTAAGCACCACTTATACGACCAAAATCATGCTCTGGACAATCGTGGCTTTTTTTATTATCGCGATCATTTGGGCATCTCTGACTAAGCTTGATAAAGTAACGACAGGAACGGCTAAAGTTATTCCATCCACTCAGATGCAAGTGATACAAAACCTTGAGGGTGGTATTGTTAAACAAGTGCTTGTTCGTGAAGGCCAACCGGTTAAAAAAGGCCAACGTCTACTTTTAATTGATGACACACAAGCGCGCTCTGACTTTCAAGGCAAAGCTTCTGATATTGCCAATATGCAAGCCGACCAATTTCGTCTAAAAGCACAAATTTCTGCCGTAAAAATTGATACGAAAAAAGCGAAGCAAACCAGTAATTGGGAAGATAGCGTTATTGTAGATGAGTCAATTCTTCCTATGTTCGATGAAGATTTTGCAAAAAAGCACCCAATATTGGTTACTCGTCAGTTAAGTGAATATCAAGGTAACGTGTCTAACCTTGAGAACCAATTGTCAGTTGCAAGACAACAGGTCACACAAAAACAACGTGAACTAGATGAAAACCGCTCACGTTATAGAAGCCTACAAAGTAGTTATAATGTGGCAAGTCACGAATTTAATATAACAGAGCCATTAGCAAAAGATGGCGTGGTCCCCGAAATTGAATTGTTAAAATTACGTCGTCAGTTGATTGATACTCGTCGTGATTTGACTTCAACCAAAAATGCAGATCGGTTGCTGAATCTGCAGTCCATGAAGCGATATTAAAATACTTAGACATTGCTCTAAAGTATCGTAGTGATAATCAAAACGAATTAAATAAGGTCAGTGCACAATTATCTAGCCAAAGTGAATCTCAAGTTGGATTACAAGATAAAGTAAACCGCACCGTCGTTACCTCACCTGTTACCGGCACTATTCAAAAAATTTATATCAATACTATCGGTGGAGTTATCCAGCCTGGTATGGATTTAATCGAGATTGTACCAACAGAAGATACCTTACTCATTGAAGCGAAAATTGCCCCTCAAGATATCGGTTTCTTACACCCTGGATTACCAGCATTAATTAAATTTACCGCCTACAACTTCTCTACCTACGGTGGCCTTGAAGGTACGGTTGAAACAATCAGTGCAGACACGATTCAAGATGACGAAGGTAATAGCTTCTACCAGGTTAAAATTCGAACCAATGAAAGTGCTTTAACCAATAAAGACGGAGCATCCTTACCAATTATTCCTGGTATGACTGCCTCGGCCGATATTATTACCGGCAAACGCACCGTAATGGGCTACCTATTAAAACCGGTTCTCAAAGCCACCAATTCTGCACTAAGAGAACAATAAGCATCATCAAGTCATTATAACGATTTCTGCAAGTTGGTTTTCAGTCGAAAAAATCAGTTTATCTCTCTTGGTCTATTACCATAATTATTTAATGAGAAATGATATGACATTGTACAAACAGCTATTAACTTGGAGTATGGGGATTTTTATCACTATATCCGTAGTTTTATTTGCCCTTGAATTCCATCACACGCGTAACGACTTAATCGAACAACAAACGGTTCGCTTCGATGACACATTAAATGCTGCCACTTTTGCTCTTTCACCTTATCTACAAGGTGACGACTTAGAAGAAGAAGCTCAAACTATTATCAAGAAAATATTTGATAATCATAACTATCAATCGACAACTCTGATATCAATTACATCGAGTGAAGCCATTAAGCTCAATTTCAAAGAACCCAAAAATTCTATACCTAGTTGGTTTATGACATTATCGAATATTAAACCTATCCAGAAAACGGTACAAATCAGCTCTAACTGGCAACCATTAGCCAATCTAAAAGTAATCAATCGCCCTACCTTTGTTTATGAAAAGCTGTGGAATAACACTAAATCTATTCTTTTTTGCTCTAACATTTTGTGGCGTGATTCTGATTGTAGGATTATCGATAGTATTCCGTCGAATTTTAGTACCGTTACAGATTATCCAAGTTAGCGCTCAAAATCTTGCTAACAATAAATTTGATGAAGTATTGGAAACCTCTAAATATAACCAAGCAACTGCGTACACACTTTTTGAACAACAATCAGAAGAAGCAAACAAACTACGTGTTCGTGCGTACCAAGATCCAGTATCAGGATTGGCTAATCGCAAATACATGATGACTCAACTTAAATCTTGGATTGAAAGCGGGTCAACAGGTGGTATTGCCTTCTCAAGGTCGATCAACTTGATGACGTGTATGAAAAGAAGGATATATCCAAGGTGATGAACTGACTCGTAGCTTTGCTGCATCATTAATGGAAATTTCTTCAGATGGAGTTCAATATTGCTCGTTTAAACAATTCTGAGTTTATGCTATTAGCTCCAAACATATCAGATGAAGATATGCTTGAGTTGGGTCGCGCTATGCTTAACCGTGTCGCCGAATTACAAAACGATCCATGATATTGCCCCACTTCAAGCTGCTGTTGCTTTAATTATGAAACAAACTGACGATATTTCAGATCCTTGCTCGCGCTGATAACGGCTTTAGTACAAGCTCAGCAATCGCGAAGAACCAATGTTCTTGGTTCTTGCAGACAGTGATGAAAGCCAACCAAACTTTGGTAAACAACAATGGAAAGCCATCGTAGATGAAGCCATTGCTAATAAAATTTATTTTCAACTACCAGAAAGCTATCGACAGCAATAATCAAATGCTCCACCAAGAAGTATTGCTGCTATACAAAAAGACGACACTCGCTATTCAGCAGGTAGCTTTTGAATGCCCTTGAAAGCCTAGATAAAGGCCAAGACTTTGATATGTACATCATCGACGCAGTATTTGAGCAAGTCGTCGATATATACGATCCGAAATATCCAATTGCAGTTAACTTAACTCAAAGCAGTGTTAATGATACTGGCTTTATGCGCTGGTTAAGCCAAAATGGAAAGCAATCCTGAATATGCCAACCGCATATTGTTTGAGATTCCTGAAATTTGCTTTTATTAAGCAGCCAGAATAACACCAAACTACTGTGTAACATCATTACTTCACATAAATACAGTTTTGGTATCGATAACTTTGGTCATAACTTTGGTTCGATTGACTATCTCAATGCCTACCGCCCTGCTTATGTCAAATTGATTTTTTACTACTACTCAAATAGATGATAACGAAAAAGCAGATGTTGTTTTCTCCATTGCACGTACTGCCGCCAACTTATCAATCACCACTATTGCTTCTCGTAGAAACAATAGAACAGAAAAACAAACTGATCGAACTTGAACTTGGTGGTTTCCAAGGTTTTGTTACTGAGCAAATTAATAATGTTACTGAAGGTCAGGCATAATAAATACCATAAAAGATCCGCTATTAAATTCGCTCGATTATATCAGTCGTTATTACGGCCAAGCCAATTCACCTGACGCGCTCGTTGCAGGCTTACCACTCAAAGATGGTTTTACTAACTGTACATTTATTCCCCGCGCTGCAGCAACCGCGGGCTTAAATGCTAAGCTTGAAGAGTTGCCACTTAATGATTTACCACCACTACTTTTACCGAGTTGCATTGCTTAAAAATGGTGACGCATGCGTTATCTTGTCTGTCGATTACGAGAAGAACGAAGCTGAAGTAATCTTGTCGCAAAATGATGACAACACTCAAGAATGGGTTCGTTTAGAAGAACTTAATAAACAATACACAGGCCAACTATTTTTGGTTAAAAGAGCTTCGTTACGATGAAAGGTCCCCTGAAGTTCTGAAAACAACGATGGTCGTCATTGGTTCTGGAGCACGCTGTGGCAATCACGTAAAATTTACCGCGACGTATTCATTGCCTCGATCTTAATTAATATCTTTGCCATAAGTGCCCATTATTTTCACGCTTAGTATATGACAAAAAATTGTTCCCTATGGCCTATGACTCACTTTGGGTACTAGCTGTTGGTGTTTTATCATCTTCATTTTGATTTTATTTTAAAAATGATGCGTAGCTATTTCTTAGATGTGGCGGGAAAGAAATCGGATATTTTGATTTCTTCAAAAATCTTTAGTCATGTAATGGGTCGTCTAGAATCTAAGCCCCTTCCGTTGGTGCTTTTGCAAGACACATGCAAGAATTTGAATCAATCAGAGATTTCTTTACCTCTGCTAGTATTACCACTCCTAATTGATTGCCATTTGCTCTGTTATTTATGCTCGTAATTGCATTCATTGCAGGCCCATTATAGTTCCTTTAATTGGTGTGATTCTGATCAGTTACAGTTTTATTGTACAAAGCCATTAAGACGCACTATTGAAGAAGGTTCTCGCAGCTTCACAAAAACTCAAATCTTATTGAGAGCTTATCTGGTCTTGAAACATTAAAAATGTTTGGTGCTGAAAGTCAGTATCAATATCGTTGGGAAGAACATGGCAAAACTGGAGCTTAAAGTCTCGTCGTCACACAGATTCACTGCAAAAATACAGCGGGTTCGTTCAACAATTTTGAACGTAGCAATGATCGTTGTCGGTGTTTACTTAATAGGAAATGGCGACTAACCATGGGTGGTTTAATACAGCTACCATGCTAATGGACGCAGCAGCCCGATGATACAAGTAGCGATGCTATCAACTCGCTATAACCAAGCCAAAATCTGCGATGGGTATTATCGACAACTTAATGCAAATGCCAACTGAGCAAGAACCGGGCAAGCGTTATATCCACCGTCCTATTATCAAAGGTAAGATCCAATTTGATAATGTGAACTTCACCTACCCGAATGCAACCTCGCCTTCGTTAAGAAATATTAACCTGACAATTAATCCAGGTGAGCGCATTGGTATTATCGGTCGTATTGGTTCAGGTAAAACGACGTTAGAGCGTATCTTGATGGGATTATACCAACCAACCTCAGGTACCGTTTTAATTGATGATACAGATATTAAGCAGTTACATCAGATCGATATACGCCGTAATTTAGGTTGTGTACCGCAAGATATTACTCTGTTTTACGGTAGCATTCGTGACAACATTGCACTTGGACGCCCTCTTGCCAGTGATAAAGATATCATTCTTGCCGCTGAACGCGCTGGCGTAACAAGCTTTACACAAAAGGACAGCGCTGGTTTAGAAAAACAAATTGGCGAAGGTGGTGCCGCTTTATCTGGTGGTCAACGTCAAGCGATTGCCATTGCGTGCACTATTAGGTAAACCACCAGTAATGATCATGGATGAACCAACCAGTAGTATGGATAACCGTACGGAGATGTTCATCAAGCGCCAATTGCGTAACTTTAATAAAGGTGAAACTCTAATCTTAATTACGCATAAAACTGGCATGTTAGACTTAGTCGATCGTTTAATAGTCATGGAACAAGGCCAAATCATTGCCGACGGCCCTAGAGATAAAGTATTACAAGCACTTCGCTCTGGAAAGTCACAGAAATCAGCACCGACTGTTGCTAAAAAATCACCAACACTAGAGGCCAAAACAAGTGATGCTGCACCTTCTGCTTCCGAGCCAAAACCAAGCGAAGATCAGGCGCAAGCAGCAACTAGTACTGTTTCTAGACCAACATCAGCTACGGCGACCAAACAAACAACGACAACCAATAAGAAGAAATCTACCATTCAAACAAGGCCGATTTAACAAACATACAACTAATTTATTCGCATGATTTTGTCTAGACTGATATGATTTAAACAAAATCATGCGTTTAAATTTGTATATTTAACACCGTTTATCAGTTAAAGGGTATATTATTTTTCTAAATACCCTGTAATATCGTGTAAATCTAAATTTTGTCCGTTTTCGGCTTTATATACCCTTTCCTTAACGCTTAACTATCTAGCATGTTAAGAGGATGATGATGATAAAAACTCCAAAGATAAATAAATTAGCCATTTTCCTTGGTTGCCAATTAATCGCTCTGCCAACATACGCGCAATCTCTTGAACAAGCGATTGCCAATGCATTAGCAACAAACCCAAATATTCAATCAACCTACAATGAATTTATCAGCCAAAAAGAAACCAGCCGAGCCTCAACTGGTAAATATTTACCATCGGTCGATCTTGAAGCTGGTGTCGGCTATGAAGATTATGACAACAGTGCAGGTCTCAAGGCGAATACAACCCTCGCTACGCTCAAATCAGTATTCGTCAGTTAATCTGGGATGGCTCAAGCACTTATAACGATATAAAAGAACAAAAGCAGAAGCTGAATCTCAACGCTATCAATTACTCGCTGATGCCCAAGATATGGCATTATCCACTGCTGAAGCTTATATTGATGTCATTCAAGCCCAAGAGGTGGTTACCCTATCTCAAGCAAACCATGATGTTCACATGCGTATCTATCGTGATATCAAAAACGTACAGATTCAGGTTTAAGCTCAACGGCAGATCTCGTTCAGGTTGAGGGACGTGTTGCACAATACCAACTTACTTTCAGCTCAAAGTAACCTTAACGACAAAATTACAGCATTTGTAAGAATAGTTGGCTCTTACCCTCAAGATTTAAGAAAACCTAAAGTTGATGATACTTACATCGCTAAGTCGCTAAATGATGCGCTTGAGAAAGCCAAAGCCAATAACCCAACTATGTATTTGGCTTACCATGATGTGCAAGCCGCTCAATATCAATACGAACAAACCAAAGGCACTATGTTACCGACATTTACTGTCGAAGGCTCACAGAAATATGGTGATGAAATTGACGCATCTGATGGGGATACTGATGAGCTTAAAGTAATGCTTAAAATGAACTACAACCTGTACAACGGTGGTAGTGACGCAGCAGACAGTCGTTCAGCTGCCAGCCAAATCAACAAAGCGAAAAATATTCGAGATAACGCCTACCGCTTATTAGAAGAAAGCACCCGTTTATCATGGAGTGCTAAAGAACTGGCGGAATCACAAGAAAAGTTTCTTCAACAACACGTAGATTCTGCGGCAAAAACCATCATCGCTTATGAGAAGCAATACAAAATCGGTAAACGAACCTTATTGGACCTATTAAACACCGAAAATGAGTTATTTGAATCTCGTAAAGCTTATTTAAGCGCACACTATTCTGGTATTATTGCTGATTATCGCCTATTGAATTCAACAGGTCTGCTTCTGAATGAGTTACGTGTTGCCATCCCTGATGAATGGGCTCGTTCGTCTAAATAAGGAAATATTATGAAAGCATTAACTCTTTCTTTATTGGTTTTACTATTGGGTGCATGTTCAAACCTAGAATCTGATCCACCGCCAATCGCCTTTCATTCAAAAGATTTGAGCGATTCAGATAATGACGGTGTGATCAACGCGCGTGATTTATGTGCTAATACTCGTAAAAACGCCGTGATTGATAACAATGGTTGCCCTACTGTTGTCCATTCAGAAGAAGAAAATAAACTACACATTTTATTTGCTAACGATTCAACCGTGATTCCTGCCGCTTATGATAAGCACATTAAGAATATGAGTAGTTTCTTAGATAAATATCCACAAACTCATATTGTACTTAATGGTTATGCTAGCCCAGTTGGCCCGGCAGAGCACAACAAGTACCTCTCGATACATCGTGCAGCGAATGTCTATAAAGCCTTGGTTGCCGCAGGCGTCAGTCCTAAACGTATTGAAACCGTAGGTTACGGTGACAGCGATCCAATTCAAGCAACATCGAGAGAAGAAACTATGACATTAAGCCGTCGTGTTACTGCCTCAGTGGTAGGGATGGATAGCAGCGTAGTAGAAAGCTGGACTATCTATGATCAACGTAAAGACTAAGAGATCTTTTCTCTCTCTCGCTTACCGCCTATCTTTTCTTAATCTTGTTAATCATTTCAGTGAGAGCTTCGGCTCACTGCTGTTGAACAACAAATCATTACCTTCAGTCATGAGCATTTTGGACAACGTGCTGGTTTACGAATCAAAGCATGGCTAGATCTCACCCATAACTTACAGAATCACTCCCTCTCTCTACAATTATCCGAAGTGAATAACTTTTTTAATCAATTAGTGTTTATTGATGATATAAAGTTATAGGGTGAAGATGATTATTGGGCAACACCGGTGCAGTTTCTTAATGCTGGCGGTGGAGACTGTGAAGATTTTAGTATTGCCAAATATTATACCCTGCGAGAATTAGGGGTAGATGACGAGAAATTGCGCTTAATCTACGTAAAATCACTGACATTAAACCAATTTCATATGGTCGTTGCCTATTATGAAACGCCAAGTTCAATGCCTTTAATTTTAGATAATATTGATGGCGAAATAAAACCGGCCAGTCAAAGAAGCGATCTCGTTCCTGTCTATAGTTTTAACGCCACTAACTTATGGATCACAAAAGGAGGCGCAGCTGGAAGCCAATCAGTGCCGGCCGGTAATGTCTCCAATTTAAGTATGTGGCAAAAATTACGTAAGCGAAGTCAGCATGACACTCATCACCCTATTATAAACTTGGATCAATGATGCTATGAGTCTATATAATAAATTTCAAATTTGGTTATCGATAACCTTCTTAATATTGACGACATCGGTTTTTGGCTTACTACTCCACTCTAGCCATACTTACCTGAAGACTCAGCAAAAGATTGAGATGACGAACATGATCAGCGCATTGAATATTGCGCTAACTCCGTTCATTCATCAAAAAGATAAAGTGGGTTTAGAGTCCGTCATTAATGCCTCTTTTGATAGTGGCTTCTACGGTTCTATCACACTCAAAATAAATGATAGCAATACCCAAATTCAACGTAAGAATCTTAATCAAAATTCTGACTCACCTGAATGGTTTCAAAAATTGCGCCTTTGAAGAGCTAACAGAATCTCGCGTATTAATGGATGGTTGGATGCAAGCCGCAACCTTAACTGTCACCAATAATACGGCAACAGGTTATGACCAATTATGGGCGCTGACTCTACGCTTGCTCACCGCATTTATTATTAATTCATTACTTGCTGCAATCTCGATGATCATCATACTTCGAGTCATGTTCAAACCATTAAAGGACATACAAAAGCGTGCGAATGAAATTAGCTTAAATAAGTTTGGCGACCCTATTCCTCAAGTCAATACTCGTGAACTCTCTGATGTGATACAAGCGATTAATTACATGAGTAAGCATATTGAAGCTCATTACTTACAATCGGCAAATGAAGTAAAACGCCTACGTATGCGCGCTTACCAAGATCCTGTTTCTGAGTTAAGTAATCGTGAATATTTCATCACTCAACTTGAACCATGGCTAACTTCTAACACCCATGATCATTGTGGTCTGTGGTTAATGAAAGTCGATGCCATTGAAGATGCGTATGAAAACAAAGAATTTGATAAAGCCGATAGCATGGTTAAAGAACTTGCTCAGAAATTAAGTTCATTTGTTGACGGAAGAAGTACCTTTTCTCGCTTTAGTCGTTCTGAGTTTATTTTACTGGTCCCTCATTGCCATTATGAGTATTTAGAACAAGTATCAGAGACCGCACTTAATCTCGTTAATGAATGGCAACCGAACGAATTAATTGAAGATAACTCAGCCTCTATTGGGATGATGGTTTTACATCATCAAACCGACATGAGAACAGTTTTCACCCAACTTGATAGCGCCCTAACTCAAGCTCGTCAACAAAGCGGCTTAAAAGCATTTTTATATAATGAAAATACTATTTTTATATAATGAAAATACTATTTTGCCTGAGTTTACAAAGGGTAAAATGGAATGGCAGAACTTTGTTAAACAAGGTATTGAAAATCAACAGGTCAAAATTCGACTTCAACCAGCGATTAATAAAGAGCAACAAATCCTGCACTACGAGGCCTTTGCCTATATTGAAGTGGATAATATTATCTACACAGCCAATCATTTTATTACTGCACTAGAAGATAGTGATGTGGCCTATCAATTCGATAATCATGTATTAACGCTTGTGAGTAAGCAATTGGCTGCTAACCCAAGCAAGTCACCGATTACCGTTAATATAAGTAAAGATAGTCTTCATAATAGCCAATTTGTAGTCTTCTTAACTCAAATGCTAAAAGCTAACCCTCAACTTAGAGAGACGCTGGTATTTGAGTTTCCTGAGGTTTGCTTCACTAAGCACCTTGAAGAAACCAAAGTTATTACTCAATTACTACTCCAGCATTCGTTCAAGTTTGGTATTGATAACTTTGGTCATACTTTCAGCTCTATCGATTACTTACATCAAGTTCACCCGACCTATGTCAAATTAGATTTTACGTATACGAGCCAATTGGATGATCCGGCAAAATATGACCTTCTCGCTTCTATGACTCGCATCGCCAAAAACTTAGGCATTGGCATGATTGCAACTCATGTAGAGAATTTAAAGCAAATTGATCAATTAGTTGAGCTTGATATTCGACGCTTCCAAGGGTTCATTACCGATAAGCTAGAATTAAACGGCCATAAAAACGCTGACAAATAACCGTAAAGAAACCCTGATAGAAAATATCAGGGTTTCTGGTACTAGGTTCTAATGATTAGAGCTTTAGATATTAAGCTCGATTAATCATCAGACTCTAGTACAACATCATCAATAAACACTTCTGTTTGGAATGCCACGTCGCCATTAACATCGATATTTTCAGTGCTGCTTAAATGAGTTAGAGCATAAACTTCCAAAGTTGTGTTACTGCCTGAATTAAAGGCTAATTCCACTTTACGGAAACCATTCGTATCATCGCCGTCAGAATCGATAGCATCATTCGTGAATGTCTTTGTTCTGACTGTGTTACCCAGAGAACCAACACCCATATCTTTCACGCCCAACTCAAGTAAGTTTGGTGACTCATCGCCTTTCTCATCACGGTAATAAACCGTCAAAAGATAGTCGGTATCGGGTTCAATGTTAGGAATGATTTGGCTTACACCAGGCCCCGCTTGTAATGTTGAGCTTTCATTGATTGAAGGGTAAAACAAACGTAGAGAACCAGGATCACCTGAAGCGGTAATATTCGTTGCTTCAACCGCACCCAAACCTAACTCTGGCGTAGCATGCACCAACCAAGCACCACTGCTGTTGCCATTTAAAGCGAAACGAGTAAATGCACCATCAGCGACTTTGCCCATAGCGGGTACCGGTGTAGTATTTACAGGCGCTTTATCCGAGTTAGAAGAGCATCCAGCAAGCACCCCTGCAATAGCTAAAGCTAAGTAAATTTTTCTCATATTATATTCCCTTTCACACGCGATGAAATTGTTAACAAACCAGTCGTTTAAGCCAAATTATAGTTAACTAAAATACATTGGTCATAATTCCTGCCATTTTAACGAAATTTATAGGAAATATCTTCCATTATTAGGATTTATTACACCTTAAAATAAAGACTATGGGCTACGAACTAAAATGTATAGGTCAATATCCCTTAGCGAATAACCGCACCAATATATTGCTGTTTACCTGCATTCCTTGCACCAAATCACTATTTAATGAAAAGGTATTTCATTTTATTTCAAATCATGCTTTACCATGTTAATCTAATTGGTATAACAACTTTCGCACATCACAATACTTATTATCATTCGGCTTTAGACTCCAGCCCCTATTGCCATCTTTGCTTTCTTCGCTTAAGGCTATTACATGGAATTTTTAATTAACCTTTCTTTTGCTCAATGGCTTGGCTTTCTCAGCTTCGCCTTAGGGATTTCTACTTTTTATCAAAAGGATGACCGTAAGCTTAAAATTTTAATGGTGATATTCCAGCTGAATAACGTTTTACACTTCTACCTTTTGGGTTCAAATATTTCAGCAATCAGTACCCTTTATCTTTCTTACGAACTGCCACAGCGATTAAGACCTCAAACAAGGTTGTGGCCGCCTTTTTGTAATCATCAGTATTGCACTTGGTTTATGGATAGCGGAAGGGCCACTTGATTTACTCCTATCGCAGGCTCAGTATTAGGCACCATTGCAGTATTTCTCCTAAAAGGATTCAAATGCGAATTGCCTTTATCATCGGTGCGGTATGCTGGCTGGCCAATAATATTATTGTCGGCTCGATCGGTGGCTCACTCTTAGAAGCGACGTTATTAACCGTAAACTTATTTACTATCATGCGTTTATATCGCAATAAGAAAAGTTGGAGTCTAACGAAGCGATAGAATCTCCTCTGTTGGATGAAAAGAAATAGTCCCAAAAAACAATAAAGGCGAAGTACTGTAAACCTCAGTACTTCGCCTCTTCATCGCTCACTTCAATTGAAGATCATTTACGACTTATGGTTTAACGTATCCCACAAACCGTTTATGTACATAATACCAAGCGCACGATCATATAGACCATAACCCGGTCTTGCCCACTTCTCTTCTCCCCAAATATGACGTCCATGATCAGGTCGAACATAACCTTGGTAATCATATTTATGCAGCGTTTTTACTACTTCGACAATATCAACCGAACCATCGCACGCGCGGTGTGAACTTTCGATGAAATCCCCATTTTCAAAACGCTTTACGTTACGAATATGCATGAAGTGTATGCGGTCATGGTAGCTTTCAATAATTGCAGGAATATCATTATCAATTGAACCTAATGAGCCGGTACATACGGTTAAACCATTATGAGGTCTATCAACGAGCTTTAAGAAGCGTCCGATATTTTCCTTATTAATGATGATGCGTGGCAGCCCAAAAATAGGGAAAGCAGGATCATCTGGGTGAATCGCCATTTTGATATTACATTCTTCAGCAACCGGAATAATTTGCTCTAAGAAGTATTGGAGGTTTTCCATAAATCTTCAGCAGTAAAACCCTCGTATTGTTTAAAGGTGTTCTTTAGGTTAGCTAAACGCTCAGGCTCCCAGCCGGGCATGGTCACATCAGTGTTTTTAGAAATCGTCTCAATTAGCTCAATAGGGTCAATTTCATTAATCTTACTTTTTTCAAAAAACAAAGCATTTGAACCATCTGGCATTTTTTTATAGAGATTAGTGCGAGTCCAATCAAATACCGGCATAAAGTTATAACAAACGACTTTGACACCAAATTTAGCCAGCACTCGTAGCGTTTGCTTGTAGTTTTCAATGTATTGATCTCGAGTATCAAGACCCAGTTTAATATCTTCATGCACATTAACGCTTTCTACCACGTCAATATGAAAACCATATTCTTGCGCTTGTTTTTCGACTTCCGCCACACGCTCTGGTGACCAAAGTGCGCCTGCCGGCATGTCGTGCAATGACCAAACTACGCCTTCTACACCCGGAATTTGTTTAATTTGGTCTAAGGTGATTTTATCATTTCCTTCACCATACCAACGAAATGTCATTTTCATAATACTTACCCTTGCCTGCGCTTACACAGTTTGAATAAATTGTTGAACACTTTGCTTAGATCCGTGCTCAATCAGTTGATTTAAAGCATCTATTAACTGTGCTTTAAATATAGAATTACTTGCTAACTCAGCTGAAAATACCGAATCTAACGACAAAAATGCGCTGACGACATCTGATGTAGAATCACCATGCGCTCGCCATATCTCATTGAATGTCGCTTTTAGCGGATCGCGGATATCAATGTCTTCACCATTCTCATCCCTACCACTCACATACTTCATCCATGCCGCCACCGCGAGTACCAAGCCTGAAATATTGATATCATTTTCTAAACCAAACGCTATCGTCTGTAAAAAGCGTTGTGGTAGTTTTTGAGAACCATCCATCGCAATCTGCCAGGTACGATGCTGTAGCGCGATGTTTTGGTATCTTGCAATCAACTGATCTTTATAGGCTTCAAGATCAATCCCTTTTACATCCACTGAAGGGCTAATCTCTTTATCCATTAAGTAACGGATAAATGCACTAAAACTTGGATCTGACATGGTTTCCGAAACGGTTTGATAGCCTGCTAAATAACCCAAGTACGCAATAGAAGAATGAGTGCCATTGAGTAGCCTTAGCTTCATATTTTCGAACGGAATAACGTCATCGGTCAGCATAATATTGGCGATAGAGGTTTTTTCCCAAGCCGGTCGCTCGTTATTAAACTTATCTTCAATCACCCATTGTAAAAAGGGTTCTGTGCTCACGCAGCAATCATCCTCTACCCCTAGTTGTTGGGATATTTTATTGATATCCGCTTGGGTCGTTTGAGGCACAATTCGGTCGACCATGCTGCAAGGAAAATCAATATTATCTTTAATCCATACCGCTAGCTCAGGATCAAGTTGCTGTGCAAAATCCAATACGACACGTTTTAATACATGACCATTTTCAGGTAGGTTGTCACAAGTTAATGGCGTGAATGGTGCAATACCTTTCTCTTTACGAGTTTTGATGGCAGAAACCAAAAAACCAATAGCGCTGTGTGGTTGGTCAATATGCTGCAAATCATGTTGAATTAACGGATGATTTGTATCTAAATGACCTGTCGCTGGCAAATGGCAATAGCCTTTTTCTGTAATTGTCAGAGAAACAATTTTCACTGTTTCGCTGGTCATATAACCAAGAATTTTCTCAACTTGATTATTAAAAAGCACCTCTTCAACGGCACCAATCACTTCAAGGTTAACCTGTTCATCTTGACCAACCGCAACTGTGTACAGGTTATCTTGGCTTGAGAACTCTTGCTCTAGCCCTGTTTCCGATTCAGGTTTACCAGCTGCTCGCCAATTATTGACGCCGACAATTTTCCAGTCGCCACCAAATTCTTTCATTGCGACATCGGTAATTAACGCCTGATGCGCGCGATGAAATGCGCCAAAGCCTAAATGCACAATACCAACTTTTGCATTGAGATTATTTTGACTAGGGAGTGAGCTTGCGGTGACATGCTCTAAGTTAACTAGATTCAACTTCATAATACGTTCGCCATTTCATATTGTTTTTTAAATTGACTGTTAAATATTCTTCTACAGCGCTAAACCAACTTAAAAAACAATAAGTAATTTGATTGGGATCTCTTTGGCTAAAAGGTAAATAATAAGGCTCAGGCTAACCTAATGCGTCGACCTGAACCTTACCTATTTCGGTTGTATAGCTAGACCATTGAATTACTTAGTATTTTGAATATCATTAAGCATATCGACAAGATCTGGGTTTTCTTTCTTAAACTTCTCGTAAACAGGTTTTACCGCTTCTTGGAACGATGCCGTATCACTGTCTATGAATGTGATGCCTTTGGTTTTTAGATCGGCCGTTGCATGGTCAACATAGTTCTTCCAGTTCTTGCTTGCTTCGCTTCGTTTCTTTTCTTTGCCACTTTACGGATAGTTTCTTGCTGCTCAGGTGTCAGTTCATCCCAAACGCTAGTTGAGACCACAAGCACGTCTGGCACCATGGTGTGCTTGTCATAAGAGAAGGTTTTCTTCACTTCAAAATGACGAGAAGAGTAATATGATGGAATGTTGTTTTCTGCCCCATCGACTACCCCTTGCTGTAGCGCTGAATATAATTCGCCGTATGGTAGTGGAACCGGGTTGCCCTAGAGATTTGATGATATCAATCGCCAGTGGTGAGTTTTGAACACGGATCTTCATGCCTTTCAGATCAGCAGGCGTTTTGATTGCTTTATCGGTATAGAAACTACGTGCACCCGCATCTAGGAATGCCAAGCCAACAAAACCGTCATCACGAGAAGAGGCTAAAATTTTGTCACCAATAGGCCCATTCAGTACATCGCGATACTGCTGCTCACTGCTGTATAAATAAGGGAGAGATAAGATCTTATAATCTTTCGAAAATGACTCCAGCGGAGCAGCACTCACTTTAGTAAAGGCAACCGTGCCATTTTGCACCATTTGCAATAAGCTCGTTTCATTGCCTAACGTTCCATTGGCGTACACTTTTACCCTGATTTTCGTTTCATCTTTAACATGGTCAGCAAACCAACTTAACGATTGGTGAACTGGATGTTCAGTGGGTAGTGCATGAGCTAATTTCAATGTTTGAGCATAAACACTAGAGGTAAATGTTGCTCCAGCTAAGATTCCCGCAAGCATTAACTTATTCAGTTTCATATTATTATTCCCTTATTTGTTTCTACGTTATTGAACTTATTAAGATACATATCCCGCCAAATGAGGTAGCCACATAGTTAGTGATGGCACCATAATGATCAGTCCCAAAGTTAGAACCATAATTAAGAATAAAGGTATTAACTTAGGCACTACATCGCCGAGCTTATTACCAGAGACACTACAGCCCACAAATAGAGCCGTACCAACTGGTGGAGTACAAATGCCGATACAAAGGTTAAATACCATGATGATGCCAAATTGAATTGGGTCGACGCCAAGCTCAACGGCGATAGGTAAAAATATCGGTGTGAAGATCAGAACCGCTGGAGACATATCCATGAATGTCCCCACCACTAATAAAATCAAATTCATTAGCAGCATAATAACCAGCGGGTTGGTTGAATAATTAAGAACGAAGTCTGCAATCGCACCCGGAATATCAGCATTGGCCATAGACCATGACATTGCCGAAGACGTTGCAATCATCAGTAATACGATAGAAGTCGTAATCACACTATCAAGTAAGATAGGCGCTAGATCTTTAAACTTTAATTCACGATAAGCAAAGCCTAGAATTAAGCTATAAACCACCGCAATAGCTGAGGCTTCCGTTGCAGTAAACGCCCCACCTAAAATACCGCCCATAATAATTAACACTAAAAATAAGCTTGGAATAGCATCCCAAATCACTTTCATTGTTTTTTCTTTTTGAACGATTTTCTCTTGTGGGATCTTGTATTTTTTGCCCAATAGCAGAATACCAATCATAATTCCCAAGCCCATTAAAAGACCCGGAATATAACCAGCAATAAAGAGATACTGCACTGAAGTACTGCTCACTAAAGCATATAAAATCAAGATATTAGAAGGTGGAATTAGCAACCCCGTTGGACAAGAGGCAACATTCACCGCAGTCGAGAAATCTTTCGGGTACTTATGCTTCTCTTGCAGTGGTTTCATTATCCCACCAACCGCTGCGGCAGCCGCGGCAGCAGAGCCCGATAAAGAGCCAAACATCATATTGGCAATAACATTCACATGAGACAGTGAACCTGGAAGCTTACCGCCGAGCAACATAGCGAAATTAATCAGCCTATTCGCTAAACCGCCTCGATTCATTAAATTCCCAGCCACAATAAAAAATGGCAAAGCTAATAAACCAAAACTATTTAGCCCATTGGTTAATTGTTGTGAAACTAAGATCGACGCTTTATCAATTGGGAAATCAATGAATATTGTCAGTAATGCCGCGCCACCAATCGCAAATGCAATCGGAATACCTATTAATAAAAATATTGCTAACGATCCAAATAGAACCACAATTGGCAGTAAATCGTAGACCATATCAGGCATTGAATTGATGTAGTCTTGAGTAAATATTAAATCAACCAGTGTCATGATATTTCCCTCAGCGAACTATTTGATATATTGATTTGAGAATATCAATACATGCGTAGTAGCAGATAATGACACCCGAAAACGGTACCACCGTGTAGACATAACCAATTAAAAGTTGATGCCCACCGATAGATAACCCAGGAGAGACTTGATTGTGATGCAGCGTCGTCATCATGAAGTTCCAACCGCCGTACACTAGGGCAACAGAAGAAAACAACAAAACAAAGCAACTAATAACAATATTAAGAACATGCTGATTTCTAGCCTTGAGTCGAGTGACCAACAACTCTAAAGCTAAGTGACGTTTAATTGAGAAGGTATAAGCTCCACCTAAGATACCAATCCAAATAAGCAAATAACGGGAAAGTTCATCGGTAAAAACTGAAGGATCGTTTAAAATAAAACGCGTAAATACCTGCCATACAACCGAAAAAACCATCATTGCCATAAAAAATATGAGGGCATATTCTAATATTCGGTTTAATAATTTATTAAATACTTCTAGGTTCATTAGCACACTCTTCCACAGCAATAATTATTATATTTCTTAATAAGCAATCGTTTCCTTACTTAAATAAAACACCTTATTGAGTATCTTAATGTGACTATAATCACGGCATATAATTTTTTGAACCGTAGTTTTATATTTTAAATTCAAAAATGCTAGCAGACCTAAACTTTTAAGATGTTATACCAATTTTATTGCAATTTTGTGAGCTAAATTTGTGCAATATGTGCGGAAATGTTCTAAAGGAGTGCAATTGGAGAGAGGTTTGTCACGAGGAATATAACGAAAGCAGGTCAATGAATAACCACTAACCTGCTGATATTGAATGGTTAACTATATATCTAATGGTTTGGTTTCGAATAGATACTTATCATAAGGGGTATCTTCTGCTGAAGAGGCATCATATAAAAATTGCTTAGTACTTTCTAAATGCTGCCACATTTCAGCTTTTGCTTGCTTAGAGTTTTTAACCTGTAAGGCTTTTACAATCGCACCGTGCTCATCCGCCCAGGTATTGATATTTGATGAATCGATATGCTCGTGTAATTGATTCCATAATGGGTTTTGTTTACGGGTAAACCAAATCAGCTCAATAATTAAAGAAAGCACCGAGTTTTTGGTGATTTTACCGAGTTGAATGTGAAATTCCTCATCCCATGCCGAATCAGTATCATCAGCATTTAGATAACTTTCTTTCTGTATTTTATCTAATAAATCAATATCTTGCTTTGTAACCTGGCTAGCAGCAAAAGAAGCAATAGTACATTCAACCACCTGCCTTGCTTGTAAAAGCTCAAACGGGCCGGCTTTCTTCATCTCTTCAACAAGGTAACGGGCAAATTCTTCCTCGCTTTCACTTAATCCAGAAGATTGCTGTGAAACCGTCGAGATAACATGAATCCCCGAGCCTTTTCTCACTTCCACCAACCCTTCCAGCTCAAGCATGATCATCGCTTCACGCACAACCGTTCGACTAATGCCAAGCTCTTCAGCAATAATTCTTTCCGGTGGCATTTTCGTCCCTACCGGATATTGGCCAGATAGTATTTTTGTTTTAATTTTTCGCCAATAACTTGATACAAACGCTTGTTTTCAAAGACATCATTCACCTAACTATTCAATTAAACCCAAAAACTATCACAAGGGAAACCATATTATGCTGACCAATATCGAATATAAATAAATTTCGATTGTTTAATTTTGTGATCTGCAAACTTGTTATACCAATTTAATCTCATATTATACCAGAAATATCTATTTTATTTAGGTGGAAGGTCATGTCAAAATTTTTAACGGAAGATTTCTTACTTACAACCAATATCGCGAAAGAGCTTTATCATAATGTGGCAGCGCATCAACCGATTATCGACTACCACTGTCACCTTCCCCCAACACAAGTTTCGGAAGATTATCGCTTTAAAAACTTAACCGATATCTGGCTAAAAGGTGATCACTACAAATGGCGTGGTATGCGTACTAACGGTATTGAAGAGCGTTTTGTACGGGGATGCTTCGGATAAAGAGAAATTCTTTGCCTGGGCCAAGACTGTTCCCCAAACCATTGGTAACCCACTCTTCCACTGGACCCATTTAGAACTGCGCCGTCCTTTCGGGATTACCGATACTATTTTAAATGAATCTACCGCTGAAAGTGTGTGGAACCAGTGCAATGAGATGCTGGCTTCACCAGAATTCTCCGCGCGCAACATTATGAAAAAAATGAATGTACGCATGGTCGGCACTACTGACGACCCGATTGATGATTTGGTTCCTCACAAAATCGTAATGGATGATAAAGATTTTGATGTTCAGATGCGTCCTAGCTGGCGACCAGATAAAGCCTTTAATGCTAACGCAGAAGACTACTCAGAATACTTGAGCAAGCTTGGCAAGCTCACCAACATTGAGATTCAACGCTTCTACCATCTGTGCGATGCACTCACTATCCGTTTGGACTATTTTGAAGCTCATGGCTGCTGCATTTCTGATCACGCCCTTGATACTGTGGTCTTTGAAAACGCCAGCGAACAAGAACTAGACTCAATTTTATCCAAACGTTTATCAGGTGAATTATTAACTGATAAAGAAGCCGCACAACTGAAAACGGCCATTCTGATTTTCTTAGGCAAACAATACGCACAACGCGGTTGGGTTCAACAATACCATATTGGCGCATTACGAAATAACAACCAACGCATGTTCAACCTTATTGGTGCGGATGTCGGTTTTGATTCGATTCACGATGCCCTAGTTGCTGCCCCGCTATCTAAATTACTCAATGCACTCGATGTTGAAGACGCATTGCCAAAAACCATTCTGTATTGTTTGAATCCACGTGATAACGAAGTCATCGCGACCATGTGTGGCAACTTCCAAGGTGGTGGCATCGCAGGCAAAATTCAGTTTGGCTCTGGGTGGTGGTTTAACGATCAAAAAGACGGCATGTTGCGTCAAATGGAACAACTTTCGCAGCTTGGCCTACTCAGTCGTTTTGTTGGCATGCTGACCGATAGCCGCAGTTTCCTTTCTTACACCCGCCATGAATATTTCCGCCGTTTATTGTGTCGCTTAATTGGCCAATGGGTTGAAGATGGTGAGGTCCCTCAGGATATGCCACTACTGTCAAAAATGGTGGAAGATATTTGCTTCAACAATGCGAACCAATATTTCAACTTAGGTATTAAGAAGTAATTGCCTTCAACTAAGGCTATTCGTTTCTCGGATAGCCTTCCCCTATTTGCATGATGCCACCAAAAATTCTCTGGCATCGATTGGAGAGCCAGATGAAAAAATGGATTCGTATTCACCCCAAAGACAATGTCGTGATAGCGCTGGTTGATCTAAAAAAAGGCTCGACGATTAAGATCACCAACAAGCTTTTGATTACTCTTCAAGAAGACATTACTAAAGGTCATAAAATTGCGTTAGACGATATGACGACCGGTGATTTGTTATGGAAATACGGGGAATCTTTTGGTCATGCGACGGCTGATATTCCGCAAGGTAGTTGGATTCATAGCCATAACAGCAAAACTAACTTATCCGATAAATTAGCTTACCAATACCAGCCTAAAGCCTTTACATCTGACGAGACTCCGAACCTTGAGCAAACCGAAGTCAGTATTTATCGTCGCGGAAATGGCGAAGTCGGAATTCGTAATGAGCTATGGGTGATCCCCACGGTTGGCTGTGTTAACGGCATCGCCCAGACTATGGTGAACCAATTTATAGCCAGCAACCCTCAACTAGAGATTGATGGCGTCTACGTATTCCCACACCAATTTGGTTGCTCTCAATTGGGCGATGACCACATTACAACTCGTAATTTATTACAAAGCATCGCCAAACATCCTAATGCCGGTGGCGTACTTATTTTAGGTTTGGGCTGTGAAAACAACCAAGTCCCTACCTTTATGCAAGGCTTGGGAGATTACGATCCAAATAGAATTAAATGCCTGATCTCGCAATCTGTCGATGATGAAATTCTCGCAGGAAGAAGCTTATTAGAAGATCTCTATGAAACAATGCGACACGATAAACGAAAACCGGGTACGTTATCCGAAATTCATTTTGGCCTTGAGTGCGGCGGGAGTGATGGATTATCAGGGATCACCGCCAACCCACTACTCGGTAAGTTTTCTGATCATGTCATCGCTCAAGGTGGAACCACGGTGCTCACCGAAGTTCCTGAAATGTTCGGCGCTGAAACCCTTTTAATGCAACGAGCAGCCACTCAAAAAGTGTTTGATAAAATCGTCAACATGATTAATAACTTTAAAGATTATTACACTCAACACGATTTACCGATTTACGAAAACCCCTCTCCCGGCAATAAGGCTGGAGGCATTACTACCTTAGAAGATAAGTCTCTAGGTTGTACTCAAAAGTCAGGCACGAGTCCGGTCGTCGATGTACTCGATTACACGCAAAAAATCACTATTCCCGGTTTAAACTTATTGAACGCACCCGGAAATGATGCCATCGCCACCAGCGCACTTGCCGCTTCAGGTTGTCACATGGTGCTATTTTCAACCGGACGAGGCACCCCTTATGGCGGTTTTGTCCCCACCATGAAGATCGCGACCAACTCAGAGCTAGCTGATAAGAAAAAACACTGGATAGATTTTAATGCTGGAAAATTGGTCTCTGAGGATATTTCGATGGAGGTATTGTTAAAAGAATTTGTCGAAGTGATCGTTGCCATCGTCAATGGTGAAAAGAGTAAAAATGAAATCAATCAAATTAGAGAAATAGCCATCTGGAAAAGCGGGGTGACATTGTAACTATTTAGTGTGCAATTTACCGATACCATTATATTAAATTGGTATTAATATAAAAAAGTGTTTCAAAAAACTTGATCTCCGTCATGTTAACTGGTCTAATTGTGACCAGTATCACATAAAACTGAGGTTACAATGAACACTATCACTGCAAATCAAAGCACTTTTAACAGCTCAAAATTAAAAGATGCTGCTGCTACTGCATTGAGCCTAATCTTGATCTACGGTTCTGCACTAGGCTTTATCGCACTCACAGCATTAACTTGGGTTAAGTTTTAATTTAAAAGCTTATTGCCGAGTCGTTAAAAATTCAAAAAGGAGCCTATTGGCTCCTTTTTACTTGTCTGCATCCACATATATGATCTATATGTTCACCCACACCTTGTAGTACAAGTAAACATCTCATTATCTCCGCATAAATTCTTATTATTTAATTGAATTCATATCGACAAAATCCATATCATCAAAGGTTTGGTTTTCTCCAACCATTCCCCAGACAAAACTGTAATTTTGTGTTCCACAACCTGAATGAATCGACCAGCTTGGTGACAGCACTAACTGCTTATCACGAACAATAATGTGGCGAGTTTCTTGCGGTTCTCCCATGAAGTGGAAGACCACTTGTGAAGGCTTAACATTGAAGTAAAGGTAAGCTTCCATTCGGCGCTCATGAGTGTGTGCTGGCATGGTATTCCAAACGCTTCCAGGTTTAAGGTGAGTCACCCCCATACACAATTGGCAGGTAGGTAGAACGTCTGGATGTAAGTATTGAGTGATAATGCGGTCATTGGCATTTTCTTGTGAACCAAGTTCAACTCTCTTGGCATCTTCCCGACGAATAATACGAGATGGATAAGTATGATGCGCAGGTGCACTTAGGCAATAGAATGACGTAGGTTCAGATGAATCACATGATTTAAATTCAATGTTTTCTTCGCCTTTACCAAGATATAAAACGTCGAGATACTCCAATGTGTAAGTTTCGCCTTTACAACGAACTTCGCCTTTTGGGCCCAAGTTCAAAATCCCTAACTCACGGCGCTCTAAAAAGAAATCCGTACCGAAAGCTTTCTTATCCATTACATCGTCAAGCTTTAACACTTGGTCAGTTGGACAGACCCCCATCGCAACGATTCGATCAATGTGGCTATACACAACCTTAACTTGGTTATCTTGAAATAAATCTTCCGTCAGAAACTCTTCTCTTAGTCGAGAGGTGTCATAACTTTTGGCATCCGTTGGGTTACTGTTGTAATTAATAAACATCGATATCTCCTTAATGATGGTTAAAGACTAACAACTATTTATATATGATCAATTGCATTCATATATGATAAACAACAATTGTGAACTCAAGTAATGAATTTATTGAAACACCGTTCTCATCACTTAAGTAGATCATATTCGGAATTTTCAGGAAAGCCCTTAAACACGAGATCACGTTTAAAGTCGGCAGGATATAAAGACTATGCAAACCACGTTTAACAGAAACGGTTTGCACATTAAGGTTTTTGGGATATTGAGATTTAAAGTGGGTACTAGGGATAAAATAATAACGTTAACCAGTACAAGTGGCACCGTTACATATTTCACCTAAAGTGGTGGTTTTCGCATTCTGACCAAAGATTTTACTCTTTTGTGCTAAATATAATTCTGCGGTAGAAATGGCGTCGATCAAGGCATTATGGGCACTATATTCAGGTAACCCATAACGTTTACGAACATCATTAAGTTGTAGCTCTAATGCCGTGGAGTTTTGGTGAAAAGTTAAGTGCTTTTCAACTTTTAGTGTATCGAGCCAAATAATCGGGAAGCTCTCTAAGCCATATTTTTGCAATAAATAATGTTGAATAAATCCTCGTTCTATCACCGCACCATGTGCCATCACGACTTTACCGACCATTTTAGTAAAGAGTCGGTTCATCGCTTCATCTAGCCTGTCACCTTCAATCAACATTTGTGGTGTGATGTGATTAATAATGGCACTTTCTGCTTTAATCGATTGGTTATCATCGACATAGCAATGTGCTGCGGTATCCATATCAATTTGGTTTTGCTTCATTTGAATGTTGCCGATGCTTAACAAACTATCTTTTTCGAAGTTAAGCCCCGTGGTTTCAAAATCCAATACTAAGAACTCGATGTCTTTTAAAAGAGTATCAACCGGTAGCAATGGCGTTGCTAATAATTGCTTTAATTCAGGCGATGCCGACTCAGGAATAGTCATCGCTTGCCTTTGCTTTTCTAACTTAGTAAGAGGGTGAAAATGCGTTTTGATTGCTTTTAACATAACCTATCCTTTGGTAAAGCGTAATTTCGCCCCATCTTGCAATTCATTGATAATCTTAAACGCATCTTTTAAATGTTTTCGTTCAAAGCTACTGAATGTTTCTGGATCAATATGGTTGTCTGGTTTTTTACCCAACTTGAGCGCTTCATTTTGGTGGGTAAAACGCACTTGAGTAATAAAACGGTATGCGCCAATAATATTTTTATAGCTCGGCTCTAACATCACACCTTGTTGATATGCCCATTCAAAACGCTCCTCTGTTCCGGTGAGAGTCCCTTTGGCTGAAAGGCTATAAATACGTGCTAAATCGATAATTAAGTTAAGCGCATATTTCTTAATATTTAGCGTACGGCTGTTATCACCACTTTTTTCCAAAACCAAATTATTAAAGATCCCCAACGGCGGTTGAGTCTCAACAGAGTCTCGAACTAATGAAGGAATAAAACGGTGGCTTTTTTCAATGCAATGATGCAAATGTTGCTGTAATTCAGTGGCTAATTCTGCATTGCCATATATAGATCGCACTTCCAGAAATACACTGATATTGAGCAACTTATTATATTCTGGCGCGCTCACCCACTTGCGGTAATATTCTTTCCAACGAGAAAGTGGTTGGCACCATTTCGGAGTGGCTGCCATGTACTTACCATCACATAAAGGGTAGCCACAGGTATCTAGGCCGTTACAAACGATCATCGCTAAATGAGTAAAATAAGTCATATCGGCGGAAGTGGCAGAGTCATCGATGATCAATGCGCTATCTTGGTCGGAAAGCAAATGCACTTCATTACGCGCGTGTGAGCCTGCCACTATCCATGAATAGTCACACGGTGCAGGGCCTAACTTTTCTTCGGCTAATTGAATAATACGGCGGTTAAAGGCATCCATGATCATCGACATAACGGAGGCGACAATATTAGAAGCCACCTGACTTTCCACTAAGGCTGAAAAAATCGTTTCCCGCTCTTCTTTAAGCATTTTTAGCGCTTCAATAGAGTTCGAATATTTAATTTTCTCAACCAAAAACAACGCTTGGGTTCGATGATTGTGTACTAAGTGTGTGGTCGTGATGAGACCGGTCACTTTCTGCCCTTGCACCACTGGTAAACAGCGAATATTGAATTGCATCATCACTGAAATGGCTTCGATAATCGTGGCATCCGACTGAATAAGCTGCGGATTTTTTGTCATCACTATGGAAATAGGTTCATCAATATCTATCCCTTTCGAGACGACGCGTGTGGTCATATCCCGATCAGTGATCACGCCAACAATATCGTCGCCATCTTTAACAACCGCACACGACGAACGCATTTCACCGCACATATAAGCGGCAACTTGTTTAATGCTGGTATCTTTATCAACAATCGCGATGTCTTCACTGGCAATTTCCGACACCTTTCGATAATAAGGTCCTTTATTATCCGGAGTAACGTGATAAAGCGCAGAATTTAATCGAGCACGAGCACGAGTATCAAAATACTCAGAAAACTGCGGATTATCATTCAACAAGTTTTGTAATGTCGAATGCGGAATTAAATAAAGTAAACTATCGGTTAATGCGGTGGCAGTATAACCATTTTCACTATCTGCTAGAGGCGCTAAAAAAGTAAAACCAAATTGATCTTCTTCACCCAGTCGAGCACGCAAAGAGCCATCTTTCATTCTTTGCTCAATGGCCCCAGTACGAATAACATACAAAAATCGTTCTTCGCAGTCTGAGCTAAAGTGAATTTCCTCTCCTTTCGATAAGTAAATGATTTTCACTTTACTTACGACCGTTTTAACCACCTCTTTTGGTAACTTATCGAAAGGATCAATCCGAACCACAAAATCATAGATATTTGGCAACAACGCGTTACTCATGGACACTCGCCTCTAAAAAAGATTGCCAACACAATATCAAAACATGATTTCAAATATAATAAAAAATATGCAAACTATGCTTTCGTGCACAAAAAAAGCAGCGTAATGCTGCTTTATTTATCAGTCTAATAAATGCGTTAAGACGCTTTGGACATTGGGTATTCGTGATAGCCCAATTGCTCGGAGATATTACGACAAGCATTTTGTAGCATATCCACATATTCCACCAGGCGATTTTCATCAAAACGAATGGTTGGGAAAGAAATGGATAATCCCGCAATAACTTGACCAAAGCGATCATAAACTGGCGCACCAATACAGCGTAAGCCCGGCTCTTGCTCTTCGTTATCTTCTGCATAACCTTGCTCGCGAACCAATTTAAGTTCTTCAAGTAACTGATCCACATTCTCGTGAGTCTTATCGGTATGCTTAATAAACTCCACGTCTTTTAATGCTTCACGAGTAAATGCTTCATCACGCTGTGCCAACAATACTTTACCGATTGCCGTACTGTATAACGGGTTACGTCGACCAATACGCGATTGCATACGCAAGTTATAGCCTGAGTCAATTTTATGGGTATAGATAATATGGTCCACATCCAACGCGCCTAAGTGAAGCGCCTCATTGGTTTTTTGAGAAATTAAGCGCATCTCTTTGTCTGCTAAATCAATAATATCAACGTATTCCAAAGATTTAGCACCAACCTCAAACAGTTTTAAAGTCAGTGAGTATTTATCTGCCTCACCTTCTTGATCCACAAAACCCAACATTTTCATGGTTTGTAAAAAACGGTATGTCGTGCTTTTTGACATCATTAAACGCTGGGATAGCTCAGTGATGCCAATGTTCTTCTGCTCACCTAGAGCTTGCAATATCCCAAATACTTTCAGTACCGATGATACTGCATCCGGTTGCTTTGCTTTTTCCATAGAAATTATACCTTTAAATTCGTCATCAATTATCACAACACTTCTCTATATTATAGGTATGTCATTTTTTTTAAAACACACACTTCAAAAAAATGAAACAAAGCGCACGTAAATTTAATAAACTAGATATACATCACTTTTAATGAAACACCTTTTTGAAAATTATTGAAAACATGTTTCACTATTGCTACTGTGATTGCACATAAACAAAAACACTCTATTTATTCATTGCCAAGTTGGCGAGAAAAGGAAGGAATTATGATTCTTAATGCATTCAATCTAGAAGGTAAAGTAGCAATTGTTACTGGTTGTGATACTGGTCTTGGTCAAGGCATGGCTCTAGGGCTAGCACAAGCGGGCTGTAAAGTCGTTGGCGTAAACTACACAGCACCAGAAGAAACCATCGAGTTAATGAAAGCAGGTGGCCACACCTTCCTTGATGTTCGCGCTAACCTTCTTAAGCAAGAAGATATTCCAACGATTATTGAAAAAGCACTTGCTGAGTTCGGTCAGATTGACATCTTGGTAAACAACGCAGGGATTATTCGCCGTGAAGATGCTATCGAGTTCTCAGAGCAGAACTGGGATGATGTTATGAACATCAACTCTAAAACCGTTTTCTTTATGTCTCAAGCCGTTGCAAAACAATTCATCGCTCAAGGCAATGGCGGCAAGATCATCAACATCGCTTCTATGCTTTCTTTCCAAGGCGGTATTCGTGTTCCTTCTTACACAGCTTCTAAGAGTGCGGTTATGGGTATTACTCGCGCCATGGCCAATGAGTGGGCAAAACACAACATCAATGTGAATGCGATTGCCCCAGGTTACATGGCAACCAACAACACCGCGGCACTACGCGCAGATGAAGATCGTAACTCAGCTATTCTTGAGCGTATTCCTGCTGACCGCTGGGGCAAACCAGAAGATGTAGCTGGCCCTTGTGTATTCTTAGCTTCTGACGCAGCAAGCTACATTAATGGCTACACTGTTGCTGTCGATGGCGGTTGGTTAGCACGTTAATAGAGAGATAATTGCTATGTTTGTACACGGTAAAGACGTTGAACTTGAAGATCTCGGTGATGGTGTTAAACGTAAGATTTTAGCTTACAGCGATAACATTATGACGGTGGAAGTACATTTTGAAGATAATGCGATTGGTTACCTTCATAATCATCCACATGAACAATTAACCTATGTGTTATCAGGTGAATTTGAATTTACTATCGGTGATGAAACCAAAATTGTTAAGGCCGGTGACGCGCTATATAAAGAGCCTAACATTATGCATGGTTGTAAATGTTTAAAAGCGGGCGTATTGCTGGATAACTTTACCCCTATGCGTAAAGACTTCATCGAATAATAATCTATTAGCGCCCCAACTCCCCTATTTCGTTGGGTCGCTAATCTATCAATTTATTAGTTTCCTATTGGAGAATATCAATGAAAATCGCACTAATGATGGAAAACAGCCAAGCAGGCAAAAACGCAACGATTCTTAACGAACTAACCAGCGTTGTTGAGCCACTCGGTCACACTGTTGCTAACGTAGGCATGAGCGATGAAAACGATCATCACCTAACGTATATTCACCTTGGTATCCAAGCAAGTATCTTACTTAACTCAAAAGCCGTTGATTTCGTGATTGCCGGTTGTGGTACAGGCCAAGGTGCGATGATGTCACTAAACCTACACCCAGGTGTAGCTTGTGGTTACTGCCTAGATCCATCCGATGCATTCCTATTCAACCAAATCAACAACGGTAACGCACTGGCTCTAGCATTTGCGAAAGGTTTTGGTTGGGCTGCTGAGCTAAACGCTCGCTACATTTTCGAAAAAGCATTCACTGGCCCTCGTGGTGAAGGTTACCCAGTTGAGCGTAAAGAACCTCAAGTTCGTAACGCTGGCATCCTAGGTGAAGTTAAAGCAGCAGTAAACAAAGAAAACTACCTAGATACACTACGTGCTATTGACTCAGAATTAGTGAAAACCGCTGTAACTGGCGAGCGTTTTCAACAATGTTTCTTTGACAACTGCCAAGATGATGAAATCAAAGCGTTTGTAAAAGAAATTTTAGCTTAATTGCTAAAAACCTAACTGTAACACTTCATATGATGTACCTACTTTTTGCCGATCCCCCGATCGGCTTTTTTTTGTCTATTTTTCGCTAAAAACACACACAAATCACAAAAACCAAAACAACGTTCCATTTTAATTGACCAGCATAAGCCAATTATCAATAATAGAGGCAAGATTTTTATAGGAGATAAGTTATGCAGGTCAATCGTGTTGCCGTTATTGGCGAGTGCATGGTGGAATTACAAAAAGCTGGAGATGAGCTTTATAAGCAAAGTTTTGGCGGTGATACTTTAAATACCGCATTATACCTTTCTCGCTTAACCAACCAAGTGATTACGACGTCTTATGTTACCGGTTTAGGCAAAGACCCTTTTAGCCAAGCTATGTTAGAGGCATGGAATAAAGAAGCCATCGATACTTCTCATGTACATATTTCAGAGAAAAAACTACCAGGCCTATACTCCATTTCTACAACGGAAGATGGCGAACGTAGCTTTCAATATTGGCGTAATGATGCTGCTGCTCGTTATTGGTTATTAGAACAATCAGAAGCAGCAGTTATCGACACGCTCAGCGAATATGACCTTATTTATTTAAGTGGCGTAAGCCTGGCAATTTTGCCAGCAGAAGCACTAGAGAAACTGGTCACGGTTCTAACAACCTGCAAAGCACAAGGTTGTAAAATTGCTTTTGATAATAACTATCGCCCTGCTCTATGGGAAAATCCACAACAAGCCCAGCAAGCCTACCAAGCCATTTTAAAACTGACCGATATTGCATTTTTAACTTACGATGACGAGGAAATGCTCTATGGTGATACTAGTGAAACTCAAGCGATTGCCCGAACTCAAAGTTTTGGGGTGAATGAAATCATTATTAAGCGCGGTGCCGAGCCATGCATGGTCATTACGCCACAAGGCACCATTGAAGTCGCTGCACAAAAAGTTGAGAACATTGTGGATACTACCGCTGCAGGCGACTCGTTTAGTGCAGGTTATCTAGCTAAGCGTCTAACTGGTGGTTCAACAGAAGAATCGGCAAAAATGGGTCATAAACTTGCTGGTACAGTGATTTGCTTCCGCGGAGCAATCATTCCAGCAAACGAAATGCCAACATTAAACTAATTGAAAATTAATCACTAACAAGGATCAAACATGACGACTATCAAACAACGTCTTAGTGAAATTAAAGTCGTACCAGTTATCGCGATCAAAGATGCTAATAAAGCGGCAAAACTGGCACAAGTTCTCGTTGAAAACGGCTTACCTTGCGCGGAAGTGACATTCCGTACTCCAGCTGCCGCACAAGCAATCAAAAACATGCGCGAAGCTTACCCAGATATGCTGATTGGTTCAGGTACTGTCCTTACTACCAAACAAGTCGATGAATCCATTGAAGCGGGCGTCGATTTTGTGGTGAGTCCAGGCTTGAACCCAACAACCGTAAAATACTGCCAGCAGCGCGGCGTGCCAATTGTCCCTGGTGTCAACAACCCAAGCTTAGTGGAACAAGCAATGGAGCTGGGTCTAGACACACTAAAATTCTTCCCAGCGGAACCTTCTGGCGGCGTTAACATGCTAAAAGCACTCACCGCGGTTTATCCTGTCAGCTTTATGCCAACCGGTGGTGTAAGCCCGAAAAACGTCAACGACTACCTAGCCATTCCTGCGGTATTTGCTTGC
Organism: Vibrio rumoiensis; assembly: GCF_002218045.2. NCBI lineage: Bacteria > Pseudomonadati > Pseudomonadota > Gammaproteobacteria > Vibrionales > Vibrionaceae > Vibrio > Vibrio rumoiensis. The sequence continues at coordinate 452,615 of NZ_AP018686.1, read as the reverse complement.
GGTGGTACGTGGATGATCCCAACCGACTTAATTGATAATGAAGAGTGGGATGAGCTGGCAACTTTAGTTGCGGATGTAGCAAAAGTTATTCAATAAACTTAGCCTATTCAGCATAAAAAACAGGTCACTTCTAAATAGAGGTGGCCTGTTTTTTTAAGTCGCTTAATTTGGTATTACCATGGGAATCGGCTTTACTCCAGAGCGATATAGATGCGTTCCCGCTAGCAATATAAGCCCACCAATAACAATAAATGTGAGCATATCTAGGCCCGACTCAAATGCCAAACCCACCACAATAATTGCAGATCCTAATATTTGAGATAAACGCCCCAAGTATATCCCTTGACGCCGATCAATAGAGGCTTCCTCTTCTTTATTAATGGGTGAGTTAAGGTTGTTAATTAACCCTTCCACTTCTTTCTTCCTTTGTCCTTGTAATGGTGAATAAAATAACGAAGTACACATGAAAAATCCGCCAGTAAACACAATTTGTGCAAACAACATGGCGACTACCGTTAAATCAACTTGCTCTCGATGAGTAAAAGGGGTGTTTCCAAACCAAGGTTGTAGCCAATGAATATCAAAGCCAAACTGCATAAAACATGAAACCAGTAATCCGACGAATAAGGTTGCCCATGCAGACCAATCTGGGGTCTTTATTATCACCATAGAAAGCAAAGAAGGAATCGCTAGAGGCATTTGAAGCAAGGCACCAAACAGCATCATAAGATCAAAAAAGCTATATTCTTTAATCGATGCAAATAACAACGCGGCTAAAACAGACACAACACCATTGGCAAGAGTGGATAGTTTGCCTACTCGCATTTGTTGGATTTCTGTCGCGTTAGGATTAATAACGGATTGATATACATTGCGCACAAAGATACCCGCGTTACGGTTAAGAGCCGTTGTCATTGGTGAAATAGTTGCAGCAATCATGGCGGCCAACACTAGCCCTAAAACACCTTTAGGCATGTAATATTCAATAAAAAACAGGTATGAGGCATTATTCGCATTATTGCCAAGGTTTGGGTAGAAAGCCGCTAGATCCACGTGCATAGTTGCGACAACCCAAGGAGGAATGAACCACATGACCGGCCCGACAATGAAACAGATCCCAGCGATTAAAGCGGCCTTTTTCGCTTCCCTTTCATTTACAGTGACGAGAAAACGATAGCAAGACATTGCATCGTTGGTACTAATGACCTGCTTACTAATGATAAATACAACCCACAATACAAATATTTGCCAATAGCTGACCCCGTCTCCCATTATCGACGTAACAGGTGACTGATTGACTAAAGCTTCTGGGCCTCCGACATAAAAAAGCGCATAAATTCCAACGGTCAAAGTGATCGCCATAAGTAAAATAAGTTGGATCACATTGGTTGCAGAAACCGTCCAAGAGCCGCCACTTATAGCAATAAAAGTCACCAGAATCCCAACACCAATGATGGTAATAAAAAGATCAATGTGAAAGACTGCGGCAACAAAAATCGCTAATCCATTCAACCAAATCGCAGAAGCAATTGTGGTAAGAGGAAATTGTAGCCATGTGTAGATTTGTTCAGATGCTTTACCAAAACGAAGCCGGATGACTTCCATCGCTGTATCTACTCTTAACTTACGATATCGCGCAGCAAAATAGAGTGCAGCGACAAAGAAGCCAAGTGCATTCCCCCAAAATAGAAACAAAACCGCTAAACCATCTTCATAGGCTTTCGCTGCCGCGCCGGTGAACGTCCATGCGGAGAATTGTGTCATAAAGGCCGTTGCTCCGGCCATCCACCACATCATCGCACCACCGCCTCGGATAAAACCTGAAGAAGTTTTAGAAAAACGCTTAAAAAGTAATGCGGCCACAATAATAAAAAGAAAGTAACTTGTAACAATAACGCTATCTAAAACACCCATTTTTAATTATTTCCTAATGCCTTATCAAGTGGCAAAAATGATTATCCGTTCTCACTCAATCACAGCAGCAATATCGATTAACACTGCTTTTGTGTGAGTAGCTCCTTTACTTTATGAATATCCAATTTAAGTGCTTTGCAAAACCCTGCCCAAGTCACACTTTTTAATCAAAACCAAATAATTGAACCGCCGTTTTGATTTTAATCACATTAATATTATTAAATTATACCTAATATATAATCAAAATTAAAACAACGTTTCAGGATGATAACTATTATGAATTATGATTACCTCGTAATAGCTGGTTACTTTGCCTTAATGGTAATAATCAGCTTGCTATTTAAAAAAATGGCTAGCAATAGTACCAGTGACTACTTCCGTGGGGGCGGTAAGATGCTGTGGTGGATGGTTGGTGCAACGGCCTTTATGACACAATTCTCCGCATGGACTTTCACCGGTGCCGCTGGTAAAGCGTTTAGTGATGGCTTTGCAGTTTTAGGTGTTTTCATCGGTAACATTCTTGCTTATGTTGTCGCTTACTTATACTTCGCTAAGCGCTTCCGCCAAATGCGAGTTGATACGCCGACCGAAGCCATTCGTCGTCGCTTCAACCCTACCAACGAACAATTTTTTACTTGGATTATTATTCCATTAAGCATCATTAATGGTGGTGTTTGGCTAAATGGTCTTAGTGTGTTCGCATCTGCGGTATTCAATGCCGACATCATGACAACCATTTGGATCACAGGTTTAGCCGTACTTGCTATTTCTCTGTTGAGTGGTGCATGGGGAGTGGTGGCTTCTGACTTTATTCAAACGCTCGTGATTGCCATCGTATCAATCGCTTGTGCAATTGTTGCATTAGTGGCTGTCGGTGGCCCAGGCGAAATCGTAAGTAACTTTCCATCAGGCTTCTTAGTCGGTCCTGATATGAATTACCCACTATTGATTGTCTGCTCTTTCTTATTCTTTGTGGTTAAGCAGCTTCAAAGTATCAACAACATGCAAGATTCATATCGTTTCCTTAACGCTAAAGACTCTAAAAATGCAAGTAAAGCGGCGTTAATGGCCGGTGTAATGATGCTTGCTGGTGCTATCATTTGGTTTATCCCACCTTGGGCTTCAGCAATTATGTACCCAGATGCAGCAGCGCAATACCCTGCACTGGGCGCAAAAGCTCGTGATGCGGTATATCTAGTATTTGCTAGAGAAGCGATGCCACTTGGTACAGTAGGCCTATTAATGGCTGGTCTTTTTGCTGCCACCATGTCTTCAATGGATTCAGCACTAAACCGCAACTCTGGTATTTTTGTTCGTAGCTTCTACGCAACGATTATCCGTAAAGGTAAGGCGGGTGACCGTGAACAATTACGTGCTGGTCAAATCACCTGTGTAGTCAATGGTTTAATGGTTATTTTCATGGCTCAATTCTTCACATCACTGAAAGAATTAAGCTTGTTTGACCTTATGATGCAAGTATCAACACTATTACAAGGCCCTATCCTCGTACCTTTGTGTTTTGGTATTTTCATTCGCAAAACGCCAAAATGGGCTCCTTGGGCAACGGTTGTATTCGGTGCATTTATTTCATATTTAATTATCAATGTGTTCACCCCTCAAGTCGTCGGTGCATGGTTTGGTCTAGAAAACCTAACAGGTCGTGAAATTTCCGAATTCCGTACAACGATTACCATTGCAGCACACTTAATCTTCACTGCTGGTTTCTTCTGCTTAACAACGCTGCTCTATAAAGAAGACCAATTTAAAGAAACTCAAGATGAATTCTTTAAAGATGTGGAAACTGAATGTATTGCTGGAGAAGGGCAAGATATCGTAGACCGTATGCAACGTAATAAACTAGGTACACTAGTGATGATTATGGCAGCTGGTCTATTAATGATGATTCTGATTCCTAATCCAATGTGGGGTCGTATGCTATTCCTAGGGTGTTCACTTGCAATATTCCTCGTAGGCTTCGCCTTGAAGAAGAGTGCTGGTTTAGAAGATAGCTCAACAGCGACAACCTCAACTTCTCAATAAAACTTCATTGTATACCTTGGCTACTAACAAGATTCTACAAACACTTGTTTAGTAGCCATTGCTCCAATAATCCTAAAAACAAAACAATTGGTATCACTACTATGAATAAAAAAACGATTGCACTAACCCTTTTAAGCTCTGCCATCTCATTCCATGCGTTAGCGGATGATATTCGCTTCATCACTTACGATGGAACGGCCATTAGCCACAATAAAGAAACCATCGATAAACAAAGCCCTGCCCTTCAAACATTACTAAAAGAAGCCAATAAAGCATTAAAATCGTCTATTGACCCTGTTACCAACAAAACATTAATGCCTGCCAGCGGTAATGCTCATGACTACTTTAGTTTTGGCCCATACTGGTGGCCAAATCCAGATACTAAAGATGGATTGCCTTATGTTCGCCGTGATGGTGAATATAATATGGACACCAAAACAGCAGCAACTGATAAACAGCGCATGATTACGTTTGCACACGATGTTAAAGAGCTTGGATTAGCTTACTACTTTACTGATGATGCAAAATATGCAGAAAAAGCGAAACAACAATTAAACGCTTGGTTTATTGACCCTAAAACCCGAATGAATCCAAACATGGATTACGCACAAGCCATTCCTGGTATTGTGGACGGTCGAGGCATTGGTATTATTGATAGCCGCCTACTCATTGGGGTAATGGATAGCGTTGAACTGATCAAACCAACATTAAGTGCAGATGAGTACAAATCGATTGTTAAATGGTTTGCCGATTTTAAAGATTGGTTATTAACCAGTAACAACGGTTTTGAAGAAGATAACTGGCATAACAACCACGGTACTTGGTTTGATGCTCAAGTTGTTGCTTTCTCAATTTTCACCAACGATATAGACACAGCCAAACAGCGCTTACGTATCACACAAATGCGCCGCATTGGCTCTCAGTTTGATATTGAAGGCAAACAACACGCTGAACTAGAAAGAACCCAACCTTGGCACTACTCAAACTTCAACCTAGAAGCTTATAACCTGCTTGGCCACTATGGTGATCTAGTAGGTGTTGATGTTTGGAATTATGAGATCGATAAGCACTCGTTAAAAAATGGCTACCGTTTTATTGCTGAACACGTTACACAACCTGACGCTTGGCCATACAAAGAGTTAAAAGGTTTTGATGCTTCAAAAGCATACACCACGATGCTCAATGCAAACAAAGCTTATGGAGATGAAGTATTTTCTAAAGCTTTAAAATCACTTCAAGAGAATAAAAAAACAGCTGCAAAAGTAGAAACGCTACTCTTTTAATCTCTTCTCCTCAACCAACTTGTTGCGGGCCTAACCGCTCGCAACAATTTATTTTTGGAATCCCCAATGACAAATCCAGGTTACATTTCAGACACTTTTTTACTGGAAAGCCCATTGGCTCAACAGCTCTATCAAAGCTACGCATCACATTTACCTATTATCGATTTCCATACGCATTTAGAAGCCAGGGACATTTACTATGACCGCAGTTATTCATCGATAACAGAGGCTTGGCTCAGTAGCGACCATTACCTCTGGAGAGCGATGAGAAGTGTTGGAATTGATGAATATTTTATTACTGGTGACGCCAGTGAATATGAGAAATTTAGTCAATGGTGTGAAGCCATGCCTTTTTTAATCGGTAGCCCTTTGTATCAATGGTGTCACTTAGAATTAAAACGATTTTTTCAACTTGATCAATTACTTTGCCCTGAAAATTGCCAAACTATTTGGCAGCACTGTAATCAAAAACTAAAAAGTGGTGAATTGTCTGCACGCCAGATCCTAATACAAAATAAAGTGGATGCCCTATGTACAACCGATGATCCATTAAGCGATTTACAATTTCACCGTTTACTGGCTGAAGAACAATTTCCAGTAAAAGTATTACCCACTTTCCGTGCTGATGGTTTAATTAATACACAAAACCCACTGCAATTTAACTTAACGATTAATAAACTGGCCGAAATCACCAAGACTCCAATCAACGACTGGCATAGTTTTCAACACGCATTAAAACAACGCATTGAGTTTTTTCATGCCCATGGTTGTCGTTTATCGGATGTTGGTATCAATCAATTAGATGCTATTGAACAGCCCTCTCATCGCACTGAACATTTATTCGAGTTGATATTAAAAGAGCAAGACTTAACACTTACTCAGCAACAGCAGCTTAGTGCTGATATTTTTCATTACTTGGCTGAGCAGTACCACCAGCGTAATTGGGCGATGCAAGTTCACCTTGGCGTCATGCCGAACGTCAATAAACGACGCCTAACTACGGTTGGAGTTGGTACCGGCTTTAGCATCATGCACGACAGTCAAGTAACAAGAGCCTTAGCCGAACGCTTGAGCCGCTTAGATAACACCAATCAATTACCAAAAACCGTTCTATATAATTTAAACCCGAAAGATACTTGGCCACTAGCCAGTTTAATTGGTGCTTTTCAAGATTCCGATTCAGCCGCAGGAAAAATACAACTGGGTGCCGCTTGGTGGTTTAACGACCATAAGCACGGCATGATCCAACAAATGACCGCCTTAGCGAATTTAGGCAGTTTAGGTCGATTTATCGGTATGCTCACGGACTCAAGAAGTGCTTTGTCGTTATCTCGCCATGAGTATTTTCGACGCGTGTTGTGTGATTTATTAGCAAAATGGGCAATCTCAGGCGAGATCCCAAATCATCAACCCCTGTTAAAACAAACCATTGACAATATTTGCTATCACAACGCTAAACAATATTTTGATTTTTAATTTTTGGCCATTGTTAAATACATTAAAAGCCTAAAGGTAAGTAGTATGCTGCAATTTAATTCAGAACAAATTCAAAACATCCGTCAACGCGCCACTCAACCATTCATCAATAATTTCATTGATGAGAATACCGTTGTTTTACACTCTGAAACCTTAGTGCCACCTGACAGCCGAGCAACGTGGAATTTATATTACTTTTGTCCAGAGCATGGCGTCAGACTGATTTGGGATCGTAATAAACCCACAGAACATTGCTGCCCTGTCGATCATAAAGTTTTTACCGGAGAACCTTATGATGGCGCGTGGTGGCGTGGTTTAAATGGCCTTAATTCAAAAGCATGTAACCAACTGGGTTTACTGTGGCAAATTACTGGAGATAAAAAGTATCTCACCAAGGTCACTGACATCTTACTTCAATACGCCAAATATTATCCAGATTATCAAGAGCATGGCGGCATTCCTTACAATGGACAGGGAAAAGCAAACGCCCAAACACTTTGCGAAGCAAACTGCAATTTAGACTTTGCTCTTGGCTATGATTTTATTCGAGATGAATTAACTGCTGAACAACGTCATACTATTGAAACTCGCCTACTGCGCGAAGGTGCAGAATTTCTTATGCAGCATAGAACGCCGCAATTACATAATCATGAAATGAAAATTAACGCGACTGTTGGTGTGATTGGTTTAATTTTAAATGATCATCAATATATCGATTTCGCATTAAATACAGAATACGGTATTAAATATCAATTAGAGTATGGTGTTCGCGGAGAAGGTTTATGGTTTGAGGGTTCTATTCATTATCATTATTACGCCTTACAAGCTTTAATGGCCTTTCAAAAACTGGCACGTGATACTCCTTATAGTATGGCCTCACACCCTAAGTTTCGGACTATGTTGGCATTCCCATTGAAGCTCATCATGAATAATGGTGATTTCCCTAAATTGAATGATTGCATTGCAGGCCAGGAGAAGCTTAATCATAGCCACCTATTTGAATATGCTTATAGTGAATTTGGCGATAAAATTTTTGCTTCAGCCTTACAGCAAATTTATCAAAATGTCCCTCGTGATAATATTGACGCCTTACTTTATGGTGTCGAGACGCTTCCTCATAGCCCTGAATTATCTTGTCAATCTATTCACGCTCCTGAAGTTGGCATTACCTTATTACAAGACCAAAACTCTAATAATATGATGTTATTAAAGCACTCTCCTTATGGCGGTGAGCATGATCATTATGACCGTTTAGGGTTAATTTTAATAAAGAATGGCCAAGAGATTTTGCCAGACTTGGGCACTACGGGTTATGGAGCAGAGTTACACTATGGTTATTATAAAAATAGCGCAACGCATAATACACTCGTCGTTAATCAAGCCAATCAAACTCCGGCTAATCCAGAACTGATTAGCTTTATCCAAAAGCCTGATTTTAGCTTTATAGATACTCAAGTCGACTGGAGTAAACAACCTGCGACCGTTGATAGCCATACGTTAGTACAATGGGATCAGCAAGCCTACCAAGACGTTACTTTTAGACGCAGTATTTTATGGCTCGGTTCTGCTGCTATTGAAATTAATCAGGTTCACAACCCTCATAATCAACAGCTCGACCTCACCTGGCACACCCGAGGGATATTACGAACAGATTCAAACTTTGTTGAGATCAACAATCCTTTAACTGGGCCACTAGAAAGAATGTCGAACTGCATGCAACTTGATGCCACTAACGATATCAACACGTTTTATTATAATACTCAGCAACCTTCTGAATATTACCAACAAATCTACACTCTTGGTGGCGATAGCATCCTAATTGGTCAAGCTCCTGATAACCCTGCGACAAGCGACTTAAGTTATTTGTTATTGCGTAGCCAACAAACTCAGCTTCGTAATATCACGCTTCATAACCTTGATGGGCAATATCAACTTGAACACATTCATTGGAAAGAGACCGTATTACAATTCACGGTACGTAGCTTAGATAACACAAGAAGCTTTGAAATTGATTTCACTAAAAACACTATCACAGCTGCATAACATTTAAATAAATTCGCATAGCACCCTTGTATATGCCTAGGAGAATATTATGGCTAAAGGTCAAATTATCAATCTACAATTCGAAACCTTTGTAGATAGCGACACCAACAATAAAGTCACCCGTTTAACACCAACTAACGTCATTTGTCACCGTAACTACTTTTATCAAAAATGCTTCACCACTGATGGCAGTAAACTGCTTTTCGCAGGCGATTTTGATGTCGTTAACGGTGAAGCAAATCGCAACTACTACCTACTTGATTTGAAAACTCAAAAAGCGACCCAGCTTACTGAGGGTAAAGGCGATAACACTTTTGGTGGTTTTATCTCAACGGATGATAAATCCTTCTTCTACGTGAAAAACGAGCTTAACTTAATGAAAGTTGACCTTGAAACTCTAGAAGAAAAAGTCATTTACACCGTAGATGAAGAATGGAAAGGCTACGGCACTTGGGTAGCCAATTCTGACTGTACTAAATTAGTTGGTATTGAAATCAAAAAAAGCTGCTGGAAGCCCCTTACCTCTTGGGAAAAATTTGCTGAGTTCTACCACACTAATCCAACGTGTCGCTTAATCAAAGTCGATATTGAAACAGGTAAGCTAGATGTAGTTCACCAAGACGACGCATGGCTTGGCCACCCTATCTATCGTCCATTTGATGACAATACCATTGGTTTTTGCCATGAAGGGCCACACGATCTGGTTGATGCTCGTATGTGGCTGGTTAATGAAGATGGTTCTAACGTTCGTAAGATCAAAGAGCATGCTGAAGGCGAATCTTGCACCCATGAATTCTGGATCCCAGATGGTAGCGCCATGGCTTATGTGTCTTATTTCAAAGGCCAGACGGAACGTGTTATCTACAAAGCCAATCCTGAAACACTGGAAAACGAAGAAGTCATGGTAATGCCTCAATGTTCTCATTTAATGAGTAACCATGATGGCTCTTTAATGGTCGGTGATGGTAGTGATGCGCCTGTTGATGTAGCGGATAGCGAAGGTTATGACATTGAAAATGACCCATTCCTATATATTTTAAACACTCAGAAGAAGCGCTATGCACGTCTTGCTAAACACAGCACTTCTTGGGAAGTATTAGATGGTGATCGTCAAATTACTCACCCTCACCCATCGTTCACTCCTGGTGACTCTGGGGTACTATTTACCAGTGATTTTGAAGGTGTTCCTGCCGTTTATATTGCCGAAATACCTGAAGAATTACAGGCCCAATAAGATCTGACAACATTTCATTAACAATCATAAAATCCTAACCAATACCCCGTTGGTTGGGATTTTTTTAAGCCTATAACCCTCCCCAAAAAGCAACGTGAATTACTTCACATTACTCAGCAAAATCATTCCGACAAAGTTATCAAGATCACAAATCAAACCATCATTTCTTTTAAAAAGGAACAACGTTTCATTATTATAAGTTGGAAATGAAAAATATTACAAAAAGGAATATAACCATGAAAAAACTGCTATTAGTACCAATGGTTGCAATCGCGTTAACTTCACTAGGCGCTTCTGCTGCTAGCATCAACTTACGACATGAATTTATCCCTGAAGAAGGCGATATGGCCTCTCGACACCGTGATCGCATGACTTTAGCGCACACTTTTGAAAACGGTATTGGGATCAGTGGTGAAATGAAATGGGGTTATGCTGGTGATGATGTCAATTTTGGCGAAATCAAAAGCGTCGGCCATGAAGCAAAAATCAGCTACAACTATAAAGCGACGGATTCATTAACCTTTCAACCAGCTTATGCCTTAGATTCAAGTTCTAGCGCCGTAACCCACAAACTGGACTTTAAAGGCACACAAAAGCTAACTGATGATTGGAATATCGCACTACGCTATCGCTATGGGTATAAAAATGTATCAGCACCAAGTACAGACAACAGCCACTACAATCAGCTGAACTTAACTAGTGGTTACAACATTGGTGATTTTGGATTGGGCATCGATTTCGAATATAAATTCGAGCAGTCTGATAGCTCAGGTTACGATGGTGATAATAACTACCTTAACCTTGTTAACCTAACCGCTGAATATAAAGGTTTTGAAAGTGGTTGGAGACCATTCATCGAATTCGGCATGGTGTCACAGAACACGGATACCTTAAAAGATGGTAAAGACGAATATGTTCCTCGCTACCGTGCAGGCTTAAAATATAACTTCTAACAATTCTCCCCTAAAAGAGTTTCCTATTAATGGAAACTCTTTTTGCTATAAGGATATAACAATGAAACAGAAAACCCTCACTGGGTTAATTGCTTTAACCTTAAGCCCTTTTGCTTCTGCTGATCTGCCTGATGTCAATGCCTTAGAGTGGAATGCGATTACTTTTGGCCAGTCTACTGACTTAAATTTTGGTTCCACTATTTTGCCTGAAAAGGTCGGAACTAACCAAGTGACCGTGGATGGTAAAAAAGTCAGCTCAGGTAAGCTTGAGAAACACTTCAACATTGAAAGCCGAGGTGGCAAGCTAGCAAACTCGCACGAAGGCGTAACCTATTACTACACCGCACTACCAACCGATGTAAACTTTACACTGTCAGCGACCGTCACCCTTGATCAACTCGGCCCTGAGACCGATGCCACGCCAAACCGCCAAGAAGGTGCGGGGATAATGGTTCGTGACATCATCGGTAAGCCACGTATGAACCCTCAGCCACAAGGTATGGAAGAGTTCCCAGCCGCCTCTAACATGGTCATGAACGTATTCCGCGCCAATAAAAAAGGTGAAGCTAACGGATTAACCAATATCAACGGTAACTACCGTGAAGGGATATATCACCCTTGGGGAACTGGCGGCAATAAAATGTCCCGCGATGAATATCTCAAAGGCGTAAAATTTGGTGAATCGCTAGCGTATAAAATGTCGGTTACACGTACCGATAATACTTTCGAAGTGAGCTTTAATGATGGCAAGACAACCAAAACCGTTCCGCTTGAAGGCGCACCGGCTAACCTAGTTGAAATCCAAGATCCAGACACTCAATATGTTGGTTTCTTTGCTTCACGTAACGCAAAAATCTCAGTGTCAGATGTCGATTTAAAACTCTCAGAAGCCAATACCAAAGACGCCCCAAAATACCACGCAGCACCTAACAAGCTTGTATTTGAAAATGCGTCATCAGCTCATACCGCGACCGATGACTACTATGTGCAAGCTCGTGCTAACTACGCCGGTACGTTCTCCGTCACTCAAGATGGTGAAGAGTTAGTCTCAGGTCAACAAGTTAAAGCGGGTGAGTTATTTCGCTACCAAGCTGATCTTGACAAAGCATCCAGTAATTTTGAAATCACCTTTACTGCAACGGAAGGTCCGGATCTTAATCCACAAGTTCATAAGCTATCGGTAACCAAATCGGTTATTGATAACCCAGAAAAAATCTACGTGAGCCCTGCGGCAACGGCAGCGGGTGATGGTAGCGAAAGCAAACCCACTAGCCTAGAAACCGCACTTCAACTATTAGCGCCAGGTGGCACTATCTACCTTGAAGATGGCGACTACCCTGCTACAACGATTTCAGCAGACATGAGCGGTGTAGAAGGCAAAGAAAAATCACTGATAGCACTTGGTGATAACGTTCGTTTCACGGGTGAAGTGATTCATTCCGCCCATTACTGGCACTACAAAAACATCGAAATCACTGGCGGCCAATTTATCGTTTATGGTAGCCATAACACCTTTGAGCACATGCTGACTCATGGCGCACCAGATACAGGCTTCCAAATCACCTCACCAGAAGGTGTGGGCCGCGCATTATGGGCAAGTTACAACACAGTAATGGACAGTGAAAGCTACAACAACATGGATAAATCACGCATCAATGCAGATGGCTTTGCCGCCAAAATGCGCGTTGGGGATGGCAATACCTTTATCCGTTGTATCTCTCACCACAACGCCGATGATGGTTGGGATCTATTTAACAAAGTGGAAGATGGCCCGAACGGCGTCGTGACGATTATTGATTCTATTGCCTTTAAAAATGGCCAAACACTTGATCATCCAAACGCAGGTGGCACCATTGGTAATGGTTTCAAACTCGGGGGCGAAGGCCTACCTGTGAATCATGTAATCAAAAACAGCTTAGCGTTTGCTAACAATATGGATGGCTTTACCGATAACTTTAATCCAGGTTCTCTCACAGTAGAAAACAACGTTTCTATCGATAATAAACGCTTTAACTACCTATTCCGTTTAAGCCCATATTCCGATGAAATCAAACAAGGCAACTTTACTCACAATACTTCGCTACGTTTCTACCAAACCAGCAAGTACGATGATTCTGTAAGCTTTGAAAAATCCGTTGCCAATGCTTTCTATACCCGTGATCATTGAAGATGCTTGATTTTATCTTTTAACAGGATCATGCTAACAAACATGAAAATAGAATTATCCAACCAGAAGAAGAAACAGCTCGAACGAATGCATGACTCTGCGCGTGATGGTCGAGTGCGCGACCGCATTAAAGCGGTCTTGCTTGCGTCTGAAGGTTGGTCAAATTCTATGATTTCGCAAGCTTTGCGAATTCATGAAACTACCGTTACTCGTCATATCAATGATTACTTGAAATCTGAAAAACTCACACCAGAAAATGGCGGTTCTCAGAGTAAGCTCAATGCAGCGGAAACAATGGCGCTTATTGAGCACCTCGCTGAGAATACTTACTTTCATACTCATCAAATTGTTGATTACGTTCAGTCTGAATTTCAGGTCACCTATACGGTTGCTGGTATGAACAAATGGCTACATCACAATGGTTTTTCTTACAAACAACCTAAAGGTGTTCCTCATAAGTTTAACCCTGAAGCTCAACACGCTTTCATTGAATATTATCGTGAACTGAAACAACGCGGCGAGCCTATCTTATTTATGGATGCTGTGCATCCAAGCCAAGCGACCAAAATCACTTACGGCTGGATCCGTAAAGGTGAAGATAAAGTGATTGAAACCACGGGTAGCCGTACTCGGTTAAATTACATTGGTGCTTTAAACTTAAATAATATTTCAGCCACGGTTGTTGAAAATTACGACACGGTAAACAGTGAGAATATTGCTCGTTTCCTTTGGAAACTTAAGAAAGAACATTACCCATTAGAACAAAAAGTACACATTGTTTTAGATGGTGCAGGCTATCACCGTAGCCAGTTAGTCAAAGACTTTGCAACCATGCTGAATATTGAGCTTCATTATTTGCCTCCTTACAGCCCCAATTTAAACCCAATTGAGCGACTGTGGAAGGTGATGCATGAACATGCAAGAAACAATGTATATTTCCCCACAAAGGCATCCTTTAAGGGTGCCATCGATACATTTTTTGATGTGACTTTACCTGAAGTTGCAAGTTCACTAATGTCTCGAATTAATGATAACTTTCAAGTATTGAAACCTGCAACTTCAAGTTGATTGGGTATATAAAGACGGCAAGACGCAATTTAGCGACGACAACACCATCAAACCAGAGCTACTTGAAAAACTAAAACAAGCCGCCAAAATTGATGAATCAAAACCAATGCCAGGTCGTGATGAAGCGTTGGCGTTGAAAGCCTTATTAGATAAATAACAATAAGACAAACCGTAGCTCGCGAGAACTACGGTTTTTATTCACCCCAAACGGTTAAGTTTAGTGCTGGTGGTGATCATTAAGTGAATCGTAGTGATTAGAGTCTGTCAAAAGATCATCATGGTGGTTGATATCTTCAACATGGCCATCAGGATGCTTAGGATCATGCAAAGTTGAATGTTTATCGTGCTTATCATCCGCATCATCTAATGGGCTGGCAAAAGCATCCCCTTGCTGCGCCATTAAATGTGCATTCGCATCATCCGCTAGCGGGCTATGGAATGCTGCAATATGGTCTAGTGAGCCTAAATCATCATGCGCAGGTTTTATATCTGCTTTGTCTGACGCATCTAAACCCAGCAACGCTAAATAATGATCAACCGGTGATGCATTTGCAGCAATACTCACCGAGGATATATCACCATCATCGCCCGCGTCGTTTTGTACGGGTGGCGCAGGTGGTAGATTCCCACTTTGTAATGGTGGCGTTGGTACTATCATCGGTGTTGGCGTTGGTAACGGCATCGGCTGTGAGATGACTGGATCATCCGGCGCATCATACACACTCATAGTGGCATGTTGAGTAACCGAACCGCCATCACCATCAATCACATCATAACTAAAGATCACATCACCAACATAATTAGCATCGGCATCATAGTGAAAGCTCTGCTGAGAAGCATCATACGTTAATGTGCCATGGTCTACCTGAAGTGTATGCGGATTGACATTTAATGCAGTACTGTCCACATCAGATGCTCCATCCAAAAACTCACTCAGAGTAAAGCTTGTAGACATACCTTTACCGGTAGAGTGAGTTAAAGCCACATCACCACTAACAACGGGATCATCGTTAACCGCATCAATATGCATCGTCGCTGTTTGGTCAACCACTTCACCATGAGGGTCAACAACCTGATAACTAAAGGTCACATCACCGCTATAGTCATGCTCTGGTGTATATTCAAATTCAGAACCATTCCACTGCACACTACCGTGATCGGCTGTGACAGCATGATTAGTGATGCTTAATTGAGCTTTTTCGCCTCTATCAGCATCATTCGCCTGTACCAATAAATCTTGCAACGTAAATGTCGTTGAGTGGTCTTCGTCTGTTGCCGAAATCACCTCAGCTTGAGTCACGGTTGGGCCGTCATTAGTGCCTGTCACCGTGATATTTAATTCTTGGGTATCAGTACCACCTTTACCATCGGATACTTGCAGTTCAATTGTTATATCCTGAGTCTCACCTGCCGCTAAGCTTTGGTAGGTGGCATGACTAGCATCAAAGCTATAACTGCCATCTGATTTAATACTGAAACCATCAACCGCACCTTGGTTTGGTGCTAACGCATAAGTTAATGCATCACCATCAATATCAGTAGCTTGTAATTGACTTGATACAACAGAACCGTCTTCATCAACTTGAATTGGGGTTGGTACGGTTAACACTGGCGCATCATTAGTACCAGTAATAGTGATCACTAAATCGGTGCTATCTGTCGTACCATGTTCATCCGTGACTGTCACAGGGATAGTAATATCTTGCGAAACACCTACCGCCAAATGTTGGTATGCTGCATCACTTGGATCAAAGCGGTATGAACCATTAGCGTTCAACACAAACCCTGCCACTGTTGCGGTTGTGCTATAAGTCGCGGTAGCACCATTATCGACATCACTAGAGGTCACTGTCCCAGTGACAAGCTGTGCACCCCCTTCATTAGCCGTTTGCGCGGTAATTGGTGTAATCACTGGCGCATCATTCGTCCCTGTCACAGTAAAGGTTAAGCTTTGTGGTTGACTTGTGCCAGATTGATTATCGGTTGCAACAACGTCAACAGTCACATCACGTGATTCACCAACCGCTAAGCTTTGATAGCTGGAATCTGTCGCTCCAAAACTATAAGAACCATCTGAATTTAAAGTGAAACCAACTGGAGCTTGCCCATCAACTGCGTATGTAATGGTAGGAATATCCGCATCATTATCGATATCTTTCGCATGCAGCTGGCCACTAATTTGGCTCGCATCTTCCGCGATGGTTTGTGTTTGTACCGCTTCAATCACTGGGACATTGTTTTCACCAGTTAAGGTCACCGTAATATCATGCGTTGCTGAACCATCGGCTGATGAAACGGTAAAGGTTTCGGTGACTGTTTCACTAATAGATAACTGCTGTAGCTCTATTTGATTATTATCGACGGTATAAGTCCAATCCCCTGATTCGGTGATAACCAATGAGCCATACGTTCCTGTTTGAGTCGTCGCGGCGAAATGCTCTTCAGAGGTATCCACATCATGCACGGTGAGTTTACCCGTTGTGGTCACATCAGCAGCCGTTACTTGGTTAGCTGCATTCACCAACAAATTAGTAATTTGTGGATCCGAAGTAAGCTTGATACCACCCGTATCAGTATCACCAGCTTCCACTTTAATGGAGGCTGTATCTTGTGCTCCATGAATAGTTACCTTAAATGGATATGACGCACCATTGTTACCGCCATTATCATCAGTTGCCAAGTGGAAAACATCTTCTAGTGTTTCACCCACAGCAAGGCTTTGTATGGTATCGGTATGGTTCGCCATCAATTGATACTGCCAATTACCATCGGCATCAATCGATAACTGACCATATTGGCCTTTTAGCGCACTATTGGCAATAAAATGACCTTCACCTGAGTCAACATCGGTTATTTCCAATTGTCCTGAAACGAGGAATTTGCCACCCGTTTGGGCGTTATCTTCATTAATATTGCCATTAAGTGAGTTCGCATTAATATCTACTTGGTCTATTTCTAAACCACTGTTGACATCGATGGGTTTATCATTAACAGGATCGACAGTAATGGTGCCTTCACCAACCACAATTTCGCCCGCATGATCTACCACTGTGATATCAAGCTTCACTTTCCCGTTAAAGTCATCCGCAGGCACGAACTGATAATTACCTTTGCCAGCATCAGTCAAACTACCTTGAGATGGGTCTTTTAAAGCAACACTTTGTAGACTTAAAACTTCGTTAGGATCTCTGCCTACATCCACATCACTAGCCTGAGCTAACAACTGACTTTCTGTGAAAGTGACAACATTTAGCACTGGCAACGTTTGGTCTAGCTCATCCACATGACCTAAATTAATCGCAGTATAAGTTGGTACATCATTGACCGAGTCTACTGTTAGGCTAGCACTCACAGTCGTTGAGTCTAAGCCATCTGTGACTTCATAGGTGAAATGAACAATACCAAATTCATTTGATGCTGGAATAAATTCATAGCGTCCTCCACCAATATCCTGAAAATGTCCTTGAAGTGGTGAATTCGGATCTAGTTTTACATTAGTAATATGCAGTTTATCACCATCTGGATCAACGGCATTAGACAAACCAACCAAATCAAAAGTTGGAGTAGAAGATGTTACTGTCGAACTCGAAGAACCAACTAAAGTAAGAGTTGTATCTTCATCACTTTGCCCTAAATCAACAGTCGCATCCGCTGTTGGTGCCGTGTTTTGCCCGTGAACGGTGAAAGTAATCGGTACTTCAGTCATTGCACCTTGGGTATCCGTTGCTGTCACTGTAAAGGTGACATCTTTAGACTGACCGGCTCCGAGGTTAGGGTAATCCGTAGGATCTGGTTGATAATGGTAATGACCAGTTATATCATTAATTTGAAAACCATTAGGAACCTGACCATTCACATCAGATACGGTGAAAGTAACGTAATCATTATTATCTATCTCAATAGCGGTCACATGCCCAACAACAACAGACTCACCGAGCTCAACTGCATGGTGATGCCCAATAACCTGGCCGTTTGAGTCAACCGTAGATGACGTTTCTCCTGTAATTATTGGAGAATCATTCACCCCATCCACATAAACTGTGACCAGTTTAGAGCTACCTGGAATAGCAAATTTATCGAGAGGAAACCTTGCCTCCCCTTCAGCAAGTTGCTTGATTGGATCTGAATTTGAGTCATGAGGGTATAAGAAATATTCGTAATGCCCTGTAGCATCTACTTGAAGATACCCATACAAACCAGGAATATAATTATTCGGTGTTGCCGTTTCACCCAAATATAAAGAACCAGAAGAGCCCGCATCAGCTTTAATGTGAAAAGTTGTTACAGTCTGTTGACTCGGAGTTTGATTGTTATTTCCCGTAGGCGAAGTGCCTGCTGATGTTCCACTTGTGCTTACTGCTTGCGTATCAATATGAATCACAGCAGAGAGCCCCTGAGTGCTCAGGGCTCCATCCGTTACCTCATAATGAAGCTCAACATCACCCTGGACATTTGCATCTGCTTTAAAGGTATAGCCCCCCTGTCCATCTTCTATGATAGTACCGTATTGAGAGTCTACTGAAACACTGGAAACATGCAGCAAATCACCATCAGGATCACTGGCTGATGTCAGTAAATCTGCTTCACTGAAACTAAATTGACGCTGTCCATTAGTCAAATCAGTATCAATTTGTTTACCTTGAGCATCCACAAATTGATAGGGACTGGTGACTTCTGGCGCATCATTGGTGCCCGTAATACGAATTGCATAAGTTTGTGTATCGGTAGCACCAAATTGGTCTTGCGCTATTACACTAAATTTATGCTCAACAACTTCGCCTGCTTTAAGGGAGTTGTACGCTAGGTGCGCTTGGTCAAAATGGTAGGTTCCATCGGTATCTAAAGTCAAACCAGGAATTGCGCTAGGACTTACTAACCGATAAGTTAATTTATCCGGCGCATCCGCGTCCGTAGCAACAATATTACCTGTAATGACGTCAGGCTGAGGGGCATTGACTTCATTGGCGATAATAGGTGCAGTCTGTACCGCTAATACTGGCGCCTCATTGTCCCCTTTAACCACTACATCAATATCATAACTTGTTTTTCCATCTGGTGATGTGACAGTCACAGTGTCAGTGATTGAATCCCTTGGTGAGAGCGCAATGACATCTGGATGACGCGGATCGAGAGTAAACTGCCAATGACCATCTTTATCTAAACTAAAAAATCCATGGTTAGTTGCTTGACTACTGATCGGATTAAAATGATCTTGGCCTTTATCAGGATCAATAATTTCTAATTGACCGCTGGCAGAGGGTACTGAGGGGGTTGCCTCTAAATCAGGTGTCGTTTGGGGCGCAACGTGAATATCAGCAGGATCATCGACCGGAGTTACATGTATAGTCGCTTTAGTCGCATGCGTAGCATCCGTTTTTCCGTCCGTCACAGTAAATGTGAATGTTGGCACTCCCCAGTTATCATTCCAATCTGGTGCAGGGGTGAATTCCCATTGATGGTTTACTGCATCATAATTCAGCGAACCAGATTTAGAATCAACTTGTACATTGGCAGGATCTTTAATCGATAGACTATCTGACTCCAAGTTCGGCGCGATATTATTCGTATCCACATCGGCAGCATTTGCATTTTGCAGCAAATCCGCTTCCGTAATGATGATAGAACCACCATCTTCGTTTATCGTACCTGCGACTACATCCGTGTCGACAGTAGGTGCATCATTCACAGGATTAACGGTAATAAACGAAGAGCCTGTGGTTAAATTTTGAACTCGTCCGTCGTCAACAGAGAACTGAATTTCAACATCACCATTAAAGTTTTTATCTGGAATGAATTGGTAACGGCCACCACCTAGATCTTTCACGGTACCATCTGCCGCCGCATGAACATTAGAGATAGCTAAGTTAGTGCTATCTATATCATTCACATTTTGGAGTAAGTCTTGGTTAGTAAAGATAAGAGGTGTGTCTTCATCTGTGTCGGTAAATGAGCTTGCCGTGATAACTGGCGCATCATTGGTGCCTTTGACGTTGAAGGTTAATGTTTTGGTATCTGTGCCACCATTATTATCAGTAATGGTTACATTAACTTTAACGTTTTCAGTATCGCCGACTTGTAAGTGTTGATAAGCATCATCACCAGCGTTGAAGGTGTACTCGCCCGTGTCTTTATTAGTTATTCTAAAGCCTGGTACTGATACTGAGTGACCATTAGCGTCAGTTACGGAGTACTCATAGGTATCACCACCAGAGGCTGCATGGACTTGGTTTTCTTTTTGACCTGTGCCTTGAATGTTATTTGGTGCAGGATAAGAATCACTAAAATCATCAGGGTCTTTAAAGTCAAAGTGACCAGTAATGATTTGATCTTCATTGATATTATGAGAACCTGAGGCATTTTGACCTGAAATATCTTGTTGTGCTGTACCTACATTCAGAGCGCTGCCAGTTTGGTCAGTCAATGAGTCATAAAATACATGCTGTATTGTTGGGGTGTCATTAGTACCAGTCACCTCAATAGTTAGAGTTTGTTCCGCACTCCCACCTTGACCATCACTCACTGTCACCGGAACAGTAATCGTTTCTTGAGCGCCTTGATGTAAATGCTGGAAATATTGTGCATTTGTATTTAACTTCACCTCACCTGTATCTTGGTGTACTCGCAACCATCCCTTATTATCAACTTTAATCCAACCATTTTTATCTGGCTGAGCATTTGGGTTATTGGTTGGGTGATAAGTAAGTACATCACCATTATCAACATCAGAGGCTCGATCTCCTGCCGATGACATTTTAAATATGTGTGTTTTTGTCCCCTCATCTACAGATTCTGGAGCATAAGCCACCATGACTGGGTTATCGTTACTACCTTGAACCGTAATAACAATTTCCTGCTCTGTTGCATTACCGGAAGAATCCATTGCTAACACTGTGAACGTTTCAGTAGGATGTTCAGTAATAGATAAAGCATTGGTCGCTGCATTATTGTTATCTAATTGATACTCCCAATGCCCTTGATCATCAATAACCAAACGACCATAGGTGCCATCGATGCCGCTAAGTGCTTGCGGCGTTGCAGCCGTTGCACCTTTCAGTGACCAAGTTAAGCTATCGCCTTGATCGGGATCTTTCGCTGTTAAATCACCCGTAATCGTTGCTGTTGCCGTTTTACCTTGGGCATAATTATCACCCAATTCAACCACTTCACCAGTTTTTACGCCAGAGATCTTCGGCATATCATTGGTGCCATGCACATCAATGGTGATGGTTTGGGTATCGGTTAGGCCTGTGCTGTCAGTGACGGTAACGGTGAAGACTTCTTGTGGCTTATCATTCGCGCCCAGAACATCCGCGCGTGTGTTATCTAAATCGTAAGTCCAACTGCCATCATCTTTAATATGCAATGTACCATAAGCACCATGAACGTCTGTGCCTGATGCTGGATTCATGTTAGCGCCAGTAATAGTCCAAACTGCGGTTTCAGGATTAGTTGTGCCTTGTGCAAACTGATCCACATCGATGACATCTAGCTTACCGGAAACACTATTTGATCCAGTATCAACCTTCTGGCCTTGCGCATTACGGCCATCTTCAATGACTGAGCCAGTTTGTGCTGAGGAAGTGATAACCGGAGCATCCGCAGTACCATTAATGGTAATGGTGATATCTTGTGTTTCACTGCCATCAATACTGGTTACGGTAAAAATGTCGGTATGAATATCACCTTTCTGTAGTGCTTGAAGTTCAGTTTTGTCGTTATCTACACTGTACTGCCAGTGACCATCCGCATCTATGGTTAAACTGCCCCAAGCGTTAGCATCAGGTGTTACCGCTGTTTGGAAATGCTGTTCTCCATTTGGATAAAGATTACTGTCTACATGAGTATCAGTATCCGCTATGGTTAACTGGCCATTCGTGGTTAATGCTTTCGCAGTATTAGGTACAAGTTCGGTAACATCACTACTGATAACGCCACCAATTACTGGTATGTCATTAGTACCCGTAATTGTCACCGTCATGGTGGTATCTTTCGGGTTACCAGCGGGGTCTAATACGGTGTAAGTAAAGGTATCGGTAATGGTGACACCTTCACCTAAGGCTTGGACCTCTGTGTTGCTGTTATCAAGTACATACTCATAGTCGCCATCCGCATTTACAGTCAAAGTGCCGTGCTGACGAGAGCCAGTAGACGTGGAGTCAAAAGCGACCGATTGACTATCAACTGTTGCTTTATGATTAACATTATCAATCGTCTGTGCATCTGGTTCGTTATCATTATTAAGCACATTTCCTGATGCTTTTAACGTCGATTCTTCCTTAACAGAAGATGAATCATCTTGTGCATTATTGACTGTATCTTTATCTATCAGATCGGAGTGTGTAGCCGTATTACCCGCATCATCCATGCTTTTCGCAGTCACGGTTAAACGACCATCAGCTAATGAAGATAAATCAACACCATTAACGCTGAAAGCACCACTTGGAGTAATACCAACTTGAGAAACATCAATAGCTACCTGATCAGTACCATCGCTAATAATCAATGAGGTTAAATGTGCATCGGCATCTATATGACCCGAAATCACAGACGAATTCGCACTAGTCTCGGCGGCATTGATAAATTCATCTCCACTCGCATCGGTAATATCAACATCGACTGCAATTTGAGTATCGATTGTTGTACTTTGCGGTGTACTGGTTTGCTGGTTACCGGCAACATCGGTTGCGGTTGCGGTAAATTCATGTAGCCCTTCAGATAAATCAGACACAGGAGTGTAAGTAAAGTGGCCTGATGAATCCGTATCGACTGTAGCCAGTTGATTTCCATTATCAAAAATATCGACCTTAGTGCCTACTTCTGCCGTGCCAGAGATTACTGGTCTTGAATTCGCATTTTCAGTAATACCAGTACCTTGGTGCTTATTTGAAATTACATCAAGCTGTACTTGGGTAACCGTATCAACCCTTATATCAAGTGGTACAGAAGTATTAGTATTACCGGCATTATCAGTAACAGTCGCGGTAATACTATGTACCCCATCAGATAAAGCATCTACATTCGCAACGGTAATAGTCCACTCACCATTTGTACCCTGTGTAGCCAAACCAAGTGATGTTGTTCCATCAAACACTTCGACTTGCGCCGCATCCGAGTCGATGCCTTTCAGTATTAGTGTCGGTGTGTCATCTTTGGTTAAATCATCATGATCAGTACCATGATTTTGATGCTGCGTATCCGAACTATCACTTGCTGAATCCAAATCGACCACTGGCGCAGCGGTTTGGGTATCAACAGTAATATCACGATCATCTATCGCTAAGTTGCCAGCTAGATCCGTTGTCGATACTTGGATATGTGGCACATCACCATCTTTAAGATTCGATAAATCAGTTGCAGGGACAGTGAAACTCCAAGTCCCACTAGTGACTTGGGTGGTATAATGTTGGCCGTTGAAATCAATCGTAACGTCTTGGTTATCTTCTACCCCGATAACCGTGCCTTTGATGTCAAAATCTTGACCTGTTTCAGCCGCGTTGAGTACATCATCACCAGCTAGATCAGCGTCTATTTGAATTTGTGCAGTAATATCAACGTTAATATCATGAGTTTCAGATACTGAGTTACCCGCTTTATCCGCCACACTGGCTGTAATTGTTTGAATTACATTGTCACTTAATTGCTGCACATCAATCGCTGGTACATCCAATGCCCACTGACCTTGTTGAACATCTGCCGTATAAGATTGGCCATTCAGTACTACAGTAACGGTTTGTCCGTCTTCTACGTCTGTCGTATCACCTGAAATGGTGAGCGCGTGACCGTGCTCTTGCGCATTGATGACATTATCCGTCGATACTGTATTGATAGTGATAGTAGCACTGGTGTCTATGGTGATCTGATGGTCGTCTATTGCTGCATTACCCGCCACATCGGTGACGCTTACCATCACTTGCGGTTGACTGCCGTCAGTTAACGCTTGAACCTGAGCTGCTGGAACATCTAACGTCCAACTATTACCTTGAACCTGAGCGGTATAAGTCTGTTGGTTAAGCTCAACCGTTACTGTTTGACCGTCTTCAACGCCTACCGTAGTACCTGAAATCGTTAAATTTTGATTATGTTCTTGTGCATTAATGACATCGTCTTGTGCAATAGTATTAATACTTATAACCGCTTTATTATCGATAGTGTAAGTCAAGCTCATAGGTTGAGATTCATTACCTGCAATATCAATTTGGCGAGTTTCTAAAGTATAAGTACCATCCGCTTGATTGGAAGGTTGAGTTGTTGTCCAACTACCCGTACCACTAGTAGTGTGTAGACGATATTCTACTACCGCTCCTGGTTCTACACCTTGTACATCAAAACCTTGAGTATTAGTGATGTGGTCTGTTGATGACGAGCCAGAGTCCGTTTGCAAGCTAATCGTAAGTGACTGAGCTTGAGTATCAACCCAAATTGACAATTGTGGTTGCGGTGATTGTGCGACATTGCCAGCAATATCGGTGGCAATAGCTGTCACTTCATGGCTACCTTGGGCTAAATCAGAGGTAGGTTGTATCGTCCATTGATGAGTACTTGGATCTTGCTGAGCTTCACCTATTGAGTTCCCATCAATGAAAACTTCTACTTTGTCAGCATCATTGTCAATGTTTAATAATTCAAATGTTGGACGAACTTGGTTTGTAATATCATCCTGATTTGAACCTTGTGCATTGCGGGTATCAGAGCTATCGCTCGTATCAGTCAAATCTACACTTGGTGCATTCAAGCTTGTATCTACGGTATATGGCAATGGTGCTGATATCGCCGAGTTACCAGCGACATCGGTTTGGCGAACCAATAGACTGTAATCACCATCAACTTGGTTATTAGGCTCTTGAGTAGTCCAGTTCGTCCCTCCATCCAATGAATATTCCACAACTGCACTAGGATCAATATTACTTAGGTTAAACCCCTGGATATAGGTAACATTATCAGCAGAAGCCGTATCCGTTGCTAATGTAATAACAGGTGTTTCAATCTGTGTATCTACATTGATAGACAGTACCGGATTTTGTGTCGATACGTTACCTGCATTGTCCGTGGCGACAGCACTGATATTATGTATACCATCTGATAATGCGCTGGTCGCAGTGAATACCCAACTCCCCACCACTGTGCCTTGAGTGGCGAAACCTAATGAATTTGGCCCATCAAACACTTCCACTTGGCTGGCGTCAGCATCAATGCCCGTCAGCGTAAAGCTTGGGGTTGTATTTGAAGTAATATCATCTCCATCAGTACCTTTTGGATTACTTGGCGCATAGCTATCACTACCGGCCTGCAAATCCACCACTGGCGCAGCGGTGCCGCTGTCGATTTCATAATGCAAGGTTGTGCTTGACGACACATTGCCGGCCACATCCGTTTGACGAACTTCTAGGGTATAGGTGCCATCGGCTTGGTTACTCGGCGCTTGCGTGCTCCACGTCGCGCCATTATCTAGCGAGTACTCCACCACCGCATTCGGCTCAATGTTAGTCACATCAAAACCTTGTACTGCAGTTTTATTGTCCGTTTGCGTTGCCGGATCGTTAAAGCCAGTGTCAGTAGTTAATGCCACTTGCGGCGCTTCAATTTGGGTATCAATACCAATGTGCAACGCTGGGTTTTGCGTCGAAACGTTACCGACATCATCGGTGACCACCGCGCTGATGTCGTGTTGACCGTCCGCTAACGCGCTGGTCGCAGTGAATACCCAAGTCCCCACCACTGTGCCTTGAGTGGCGAAACCTAATGAATTTGGCCCATCGAACACTTCCACTTGGCTGGCATCGGCATCGATACCCGTCAAAGTAAAGCTTGGGGTTGTCTCCGAGGTAATATCATCGAAATTGGAGCCTTGCTGGTTATTAGTGCTATGGCTGTCACTACCTGCATCCAAATCCACCACGGGCGATGCCGTTTGGCTGTCAATCACGTAATCCAACTTAGTCGGTCTTGACACATTACCGGCCACGTCCGTTTGACGAACTTCTAGCGTATAGGTGCCATCGGCTTGGTTACTTGGCGCTTGCGTGCTCCACGTCGCGCCATTATCTAGCGAGTACTCCACCACCGCATTCGGCTCAATGTTGGTCACATCAAAGCCTTGTACTGAGGTTTTATTATCAGTATCTGAGCCAGGAGCATGACTAAACGCAGTATCCGTGGTTAACACCACTTGCGGCGCTTCAATTTGGGTATCAATACCAATGTGCAACGCTGGGTTTTGCGTCGAAACGTTACCGGCATCATCGGTGACCACCGCGCTGATGTCGTGTTGACCGTCCGCTAACGGGCTGGTCGTAGTAAACACCCAACTCCCCACCACTGTGCCTTGAGTGGCGAAACCTAATGAATTTGGCCCATCGAACACTTCCACTTGGCTGGCATCGGCATCGATACCCGTCAAAGTAAAGCTTGGGGTTGTCTCCGAGGTAATATCATCGAAATTGGAGCCTTGCTGGTTATTAGTGCTATGGCTGTCACTACCTGCATCCAAATCCACCACGGGCGATGCCGTTTGGCTGTCAATCACGTAATCCAACTTAGTCGGTCTTGACACATTACCGGCCACGTCCGTTTGACGTACCAGTAAGGTATATTGACCATCGACTTGGTTGCTCGGCGCTTGCGTGCTCCACGTCGCGCCCTTATCTAGCGAGTACTCCACCACCGCATTCGGCTCAATGTTAGTCACATCAAAGCCTTGTATTGAGGTTTTATTATCAGTATCTAAGCCAGGAGCATTACTAAACGCAGTGTCGGTGGTTAACGCCACTTGCGGCGCTTCAATTTGAGTGTCAATGCCAATGTGCAACGCTGGGTTTTGTGTTGACACATTGCCCGCATTGTCGGTGACCAGCGCGCTAATGTCATGCTGGCCATCGGCCAACGCGGTTGTCGCGGTGAACACCCAAGTCCCCACCACTGCTCCTTGAGTAGCAAAACCTAAAGACGTTGGCCCATCGAACACTTCCACTTGGCTAGCGTCCGCATCTATGCCCGTCAGCGTAAAGCTTGGGGTTGTATTTGAAGTAATGTTATCGTCGTCAGTACCTTGTGGGTTACTTGGCGCAGCACTGTCATTGTTGGCATCCAAATCAACCACTGCCGCAGCCGTGCCGCTGTCGATTTCATAATTCAAGGTTGTGCTCGGCGACACGTTACCAGCCACATCCGTTTGACGAACCTCTAGCGTATAGGTGCCATCGGCTTGGTTACTCGGTGCTTGGGTATCCCATGTTTGACCGCCATCGAGTGAGTACTCCACCACCGCATTCGGCTCGATGTTGGTGACATCAAAGCCTTGTACTGCGGTTTTATTGTCCGTTTGTGTCGTTGGATCGTTAAAGCCCGTGTCAGTAGTTAATGCCACTTGCGGCGCTTCAATTAGGGTGTCAATTGTAATCAACAAAGGTTGAGCGCTAGATAAATTACCAGCCTTATCCGTCACTGTAGCACTAATATCATGATCACCATTAGATAAAGCATTTGTTACGATAAACTCCCAATTCCCTGTATTTGAATTAAGAGTTGCCTGTCCTAAAGAAGTGCTGCCATCAAAAACTTCAACGGTATCTGCATCAGAATCTATATTGCTAAACACAAAGCTGGGTAAGGTTTCACTCGTTAGATCATCATGATCAGCACCTAGCGTATTAACACTGGAGTATGTATCACTTGTTGCATTTAAATCAGCAACAGCGGATGCGGTTTGGGTATCAACCGTTATATCCAAATTCGCTGAAATTACCGAAGATTGTGCCGATGGCGCCGTTGCTTGTGCAAACAAAGAATGAAGAATACCATCTGCATCTCCTGTTAGAGGTGCAATAACCAGACTATAACGGCCATTACCATCGGATGTTGTCGTACCTAACGACTGGCTTCCCTCAAAAATTTCCACTTGAGAGAACGGCATGTCTGTATGCCCAGTGATAGTAGGCATAAAATCATTAGTCAGATCATCCGTATTTGACACACCGGAGTCACTAGCCGCATCAAGATCTATCGTGACCACATTTGCTTGATGAGTTTGCGTTGTTAGCGGCATCACCGGCATATTATCAGTGATCATCGGTGGTGTTTGGATTGAAGTGGTTATCTGAGCTGGCCCTCCCGGTTGAGAAGGCGCAGTGGCTACCGCTGTGATATCTAAAGTAATAAACTGGATATCTTGACCACCATGATTATCATCCACATGGAACTCAAACACTTCTTTAGCAGAATAGGTTTTGGCTACCGGATCATAAGTCATATTACTGACATCAACAGCAGGATATTGACTATAAGAATAGGATTGAGTCATAGGGTCTAACACTAAAACACCATATTGACCTGCACCATCCACTAGAGTGAAAGTATGTGTGTCTGAAGTATCCACATCCGTTTGGGTTAGCTGCCCTTGTGAGAAATCTGCCGCATTGGGAGTGACGACCAGCACTGGCGCATCATTGGTACCAGTAATCGTCACGGTTACGTCATGCGTCGTACCAGCATCTTTCGAAGTCACAGTAATCACGTCTTGAAGTTGTTCGCCAACCGCTAGAGACTGAATTTTATCCTGAGTATTATTCGCTTGATAAGTCCAATGGCCGTCTTGATCAATAGTAAACTCACCATACAACCCCATGACGGATTGCGGTTGGAAGAAAGCATCATCATGGTCTATATCGACAATATCTAACTTACCGCTGGTTTCAAGTTGGCCATTTGTGACCTGAGTATCTTCCGTGATCGTTTGAGTATTAACGCCACTGATCACGGCTTTGTCTTCAGCCCCTTTAATATCAATATTAATTTGGTGTAAGCCATGGTTAAATACTTGAGCGGTAAAGCTTTCATACAAATCTTCACCAGGCTTAAGTTGCTGTACGACAAGCTGCGTATTATCTAAAGCATAATCCCAATCACCTGTCTCGGTCACGGTTAACGTGCCATATTTTCCTTGCATGACCTCAACTACTGCACCACTTACTTTAGAGTCAGTTATTGATTCATCTTGATGGCCTATAGAATGAATGAAGTTACCTTGTACGTTTTGATCTTCTATGATCACGGCATTATCCACATCCATAAAGACTTGTACCTTGCCACCATTATTAATAAATAACATTTGGTGAGTAGTACTTTGATCATTATGAATGCTGATTAAATGAATAGTTTGCGATTGGCCGGACTGTCCAATCGCAGTGGGAACATAAGTAAAAGCTCCCGTTGGTGTCATACTTAGCCCGACATAATTGCTCGCGTGATTTTCAGCTACCGCATACGTCGTCACTCCATCGTCATTCTGATGGGTAGGAATCACTTGCCCGGTTACTGATTGTGGTGCCTCAGATGAGTTAGGAGCCGCTACAATGCCGGACCCTGCTTGCGGGGTGGGCTCAGATAATGGCGTATTAATATTTGTATCATCGGTGGCAATGTTGAGCTCTTGATGATTTACAGCAGAAGTGCCTTCGACTTTCCATGATTTATTAGCAACATCATCGGCCACTGATTGGTTACTAAAACGGCCATCAGAATCACCACGTAAAGCATTTGCTTTCATACGTTGGACGTCTTTGTCCTGCTTTTGAGCCACTTTTATAGTTGGATCTGACGATTTGTTAGTCGGTTGATTTTGTTTTTCATTGCTCATTTTCATTACCTCAAAATCCTAACGCTCGCCAAATGCGGTTGTAATATTAGTGAATACCGGTTTCCAAAGATATTCAAATACGGTTTTATTACCGGTCACAATATCGGCTTCACCTGTCATGCCTGGGATTAACTTAAACTGCTCAGGATCATTTAAAAAATATGGTTGAGCAATAGATACTCTAACTTTGTAATAGACACCTCCACGCTCATCAGCATCAGTCGTTGGCGAGATTTTTTCTACCACGCCTTCCAACGCTCCGTAGCGACTGTAGTCAAAAGCATCAATTTTTACTTTTACTTTTTGGCCTATTTTTACAAAGCCAATATCCCTTGGTGAAAGTTTCGTTTCCATCATCGCGGTTTTAGTCATTGGTACAATAATAGCAACCGTACCGCCAGGTTGAATCACGCTACCTTCATTGGTTGTTGGAATCGATTGAATAATGCCTTCCACGGGTGATCGCACGACATTATCTTGTAGTTCAAAGCGACTCGAACGTAAACGAGCCTCAGTACCAATTAAATCGGTTTGCGCTTCCGTTCGTAATTCACTCACTTCAGATTCATAAGCAGCTTGCTTTTCTTTTAACTGCTCTTGAAGGTGGATTAACGTTTTTTGTAATACGTTCTTTTTACCTGTTAGCGACTTTAACTCACGCACATAAGACTCGTGTTTTTGCTTTTCAGTATTAAATTCCAACTCAGAAATAGCTTGACGTTTATCACTAGATTGCATCAAGTTAAGCATATGATTAGATAGGCGTAACTGTTCTTGAGCGGAAGGGAACTCATTATCAATTCCCGCAATTTCTTGTTGAGTTTTATTGATTTCAGCTTCCGATACAGATAAAAGTGTTTTCGCCTTTTGTTTCATTTCATAAAAAGCTTCTTGGTGGGTCTGTACTAGGTCTGGATACAATTTTTCAAACTCAGAAAAATCTGGGTCTCTCTGTGATAAAAAGGCGTTATATCTTTCGATACGCAGCATTAAATTCGCGCGCTTTACATCCAATTCATCTTTTGAAGATTGACTATCAATTGAAATAAAGTTCACCAAAGGCTGGCCTTTAAGTACCGTGTCCCCTTCTTCAACTAATACCGACCCAATGGTGCCACCACGTTGACTTTGAATGACTTGTTTATGCCCTAATGGCACCACTTGACCTTGTGTTTTGGCGATTTCATGCACATTGGTAAAAATAGACCAAATAAATAACACTAAAATGGATAAGCACAGTACCAAGGTAACTGATTTTACTAATCGGCGTTCAGATGGAGCTTCCACTGCTGTAGAAAATTCAAAATCAGGCCAAATGACCGCGGGTTGCGAATCTTGCTTTGAAGTCTTAATACCCATCACGCCTCTCACTTCAACTCTTCGCTGACATTATTCGGTTGTTGAACCGGACCAGCATAAACAACACTACCTTTATCCATAACCACAACTTTATCGGCTTTAGCGATTAATACAGGGTCATGAGTCGTAAAGACGATGGTTTTTTTTCCTTTCATATCATCTAATAACCGCTCGAACTTTAATTTTGTTGTCACTGGACAACTCGACATGGGTTCATCCATTAACCAATAGGTGGCATCTTTTAGCACAACTCGCGCTAAGCTAATCGTGCTGGCATCAATCGAGCGCATCATAATATTTTGTTCATTAAATAGCGGAGCATGGATATCTCCCCCAACGCTATTCAATAATGGTTCTGCTCCCGCCATCAATAATGTCTGACGAATTTCTTCATCACTAGCATCGGCTTTCACACTACGAAGATTATCAGCTAAACTGCCAGCGACTAAATTGGTTTCCGCTGGAGAAAATGACACCCAACGACGAAATAATTGAGGGTCATATTGACGAATGTTTTTACCATTCACGGTGATATAGCCAGCTTGCGGTTCTATGGCGGCAAGTAATGACAATAATAAACTCGATTTACCACAACCATTCGGGCCTACAATCGCTACAATTTCGCCGGCGTCCACATCAAAGCTGACTCCAGATAATGCTGGTTGGCTATCTGCGCTATAACGCAAGGTGAGTTGCTTTACACTCAAGGAAGGAGCCTGATCCTCATCAGGAATCGCAAGACGTAGTTCGTTATTTTCTGTCGCCACCATCATAAAACTATCAAATTGCTTAATCGCACTTTTCACCATCGAAAATTTTAACGAAGATGAAAATACCATCTGTGCAGGGCCTGTAATGCGCCAAATCAACATTACACAAGCAATTAAAGCTCCCGGTGAAATACTTTGGTTAAGGACTAAAAACACACCAACAAAAATGGTCACCAGAGCGGTAAACATACTCATTGCTTGTCCAATCGCAGCGTTCAACCCATTCCGCTTTGCAAACAAAAAGTTCTGACGACTATTTTCTTGATTCATATGTTGCAAGGTTTTAAGCCAACCTTGCACGCTGCCACCCGATTTTAATAGCAACACATTTTTAGATAGCTCAATCATCGTATCTTGGTAATGATTCGAGACCGTTGGCAAAGCATCATTAGTGTATTTATTGATTAGCTTCATTAACAAATAATTGAGTAACAGCATTACGATGGGAACGAGAACTAACCAACCACTCAGCAAACCAATCACGATAAGCACTACGGCTGTAAACGGTAAATCAATTAAACTGGTTCCTGTTGGTCCGATTAAAATGCTGCGTACTTTCTCGCTATTTTTCATTCGGTTAATATGATTGACCATTCCGACTCGATGCAAAATCATCAGAGGCAGAGACATTAAACGATGAAATGTCATATTGGATAAATCACGCGAAAATCGATTACCGACAGAAGTGAGAATATAAGCTCGATATAACTGACAAATTAAATAAATAAAGACGGCTAACCCAGCACCAATGGCGATAGGAATTAAAATATCCGAATGTTGCGAGCCAATTACTCGGTCATAAACCGCCATGGTAAATAGAGGAATACTTAAACCCGTCACCGAAATTAATAAGCTCAAAAAAAACACGGGACGATACCATTTTGAACGTTTGGTCATTTCTCGAGAGAAAGACTTCATGTTCAGCTGCTTAGATGGTAATCGCTCAACCAATACTGCGATAGAATGAGTATTTAAATCATTAAAGTCAGAGCCGTACCATTTTTGCATTTGCGCATCGAACCGTTGTAGACGGTTATTGCGTCGACGATAGAGTTGAGCGCTTCCATCTTGTTGGTCAATGATTAAAAATGGGTATGGTGTTAATTGAATATTGACTTTATTAACCACATCAGTCACATAACTGATATCAAACTTTTTTAATTGCTCAACCAACTCAACGGCATCGACTAACTTGAGTTCAGGATTATGCTGTACATTTTTTTGCTGAGCATTCAGTCCGAGCTCTTTTAGCCAATGTTGTAAAAGATGCTTATAATCGATATTGGTTTCATCCAGTAATGGCGTGGCTGCGGTCTGTTGCATATGCGTCATTCTGCTTGTTCCTGTGCAATAAAGTTTGAATCGATAGCAACGTGGCTCCCACCAATTTTATTTGTCACCTGCCCTTTTTGTCGTACACCTTCTTCCATCACACAATGGCCATCCCAATCGATAGAAATATGCAAATGGCATACATCAATCAAATTTTGGAATTGAGTCGCCACAATGATTGTCATCGTTTGACTATAGAGAGAAAGTACTTGTATCAAACGTTGCTGACTATCAAGATCCAGTGACAATAATGGCTGCTGTAATAATAAAATTGATGGTCGTTGTACTAGCGCTCTTACCATAGCGATCATACGGATAGTGCCTTTATTAAATGTTTCGATGCCACTTTCACCAATTTGCGTTTGGTAACCCGCAGCCAGCTCACCAATTGCTGTCGATAGTCCTAATTGCTCAGCCAAAATAAGCGCATCACCTTCTAATTCAGGACGAAACATTGTAAGGTTTTCTAATACTGACCCTGCAAATAGCGTCGGCCATGTAGGCACAAAAATCACTGCCGAATGATATTGGTCGTAGCGATAATCATATAAGTCATGTCCACCTATGATTAACTCACCTTGCTCTCTTTGTTTAAAGCAACCAATAGAAGCAATAAATAAATTAGAAAAGCTCAAAGGATCTGAGTGCAAAGCAACCAAACCATTAGCAGGAATAGTCAGCTCCTCAATATCCAGCTTGGCTCCTACTTCCGTTACTTTAAAATTACGTAATTGAATTGGGCCGCTTGGAAATTTCTCGTCTTCTTCCAATTCAACGATCCCACGAAATGGCACTTCTGGTAACTCTAAGATTTCAATCACTTCTTGCTTAGCGACATCGGCCGTCGCGACTCGGTTATATAAGTTAATTAACGAACTCAAAGGAGCGACTGCTCGGCCCGCTAAAATTGAACACGCCGTTAGCCCACCTGTCGTTAAATCACCATTTAAAACCACTAGGCTACCTATCATGATTAAAGCTAATGTCGTGCCCTGTGAGGCTAAACCGATGAACAATTGTAATTTGGCCGCCAACCAATCTACGCGTTGTTGCATCGATGCATAATGATAATTCGATTGACGGTATTGACTGGAAATTTCAGCTTCTTGAGCTAAAGCTTTTTCTGTTGATAGCCCTGAAAACACTTGAATAAAAACACGTAAACGCTGGCTTTCAGTAAGTGACAACTCTTGTGTTGCTTTGGTTAATTGGTTACCAATAAGTAACACGATAATCCCCACAACAATCCAAACTAAAATGGGAATAAAGACTAACGATCCACCGATATAAGAAATCAATGCAATAAAAACAATGACGAAAGGTAAATCAACTAATCCAATCATTAATTGCCCAGAATAAGCATCACGCATTTGAGCAATGGAGCTAAAGCCATTATAAATACGACCAATACCCATTTTCGCAATATGCTGATAATCCGCTTTAAACAGTGAAAACACACTATGCTCAACGGTCTCTTGTTCAAAATTTGCGGCAGACGAGGCCGACAACCAGCTTCGTAAAAAGCGTAATATCATTTCAGCGAAAATAGCGACCGCCACACCAATCAATAAGATAACGGCAGTACCATAGCTTTGATTAGGTAAGATACGGTCATAGATTTGGAGTAACGCAAATGGAAGTGCCAGAGACAGCAAATTGATAAAGGTCGAACTTAGCAGCAACTCTAAAAAATGCGGAACTTTAATAAATGATTTATAAATTTGCACGATACCTTTACCTTATTGCATAAATTGATTTAATCTAACCATCCAAGGCAAACCTATTTATACGTAGAATAATGCTAATTATTTATGAAAGAATGTCTGGATTCTAATGGGACTTAGATCACAAATCCATCATCTTGATCAATAAATAGCAAGTAATTTATCTATTGCACATATGCGGAAACAACCTGAACACATGCCACGTACAATAAAAACAAAATCAATTTAACAAAAAGCTAACACCAAACCACATTAGTTACAACGTCAACTTCAAGAGCAAAACCGGATCTTATAGCCACATCCGTCTACTAGCTGGACCCGCTAAAATATATTACCGACAAAAGTGCCATCAATAAGAATAGGTGGATTTTATTCTAGAATAAAGTTAAGAGGTTACTCGGAAATAAAGAGTGTAACGGGAATGCTCGATGCAACATTTACTCACTATTAATCTCTGATCAGCAACACATGCGCTTAATTATGATGGCACAGAACAATGAATATAGTAGGTAAAGTGTTAGATCCTATTTTTTATAATAGTAGGCTTTTTCGAGAGATGCCTTCGAATGTTTTTTCACACCGAAACCAGTGTTCGGTGTCTGCATGTTGCACAACTCTATTATCAATTTTGATTAAGGTTTTTTGGCAAGAGTAATTTGCCCCTTTCTCACACTAATTACTCTACAGCGTTTTTACGTATTAATATGATTTTGGGGATAATTTTTGCTTAAATGACGACTCAGATATCGTTGATAATTGCAGTTGAATAGTATGCAAATACGGCTCGTTAGTACCAAATTACAGTCAATCGAATCTTGTTGCTTCTGGTTTTCAGGTATAAAGGAAAAACGTATTAAAGGAGATGTTTACAAGAGAGTTCTGGTTTTTTATATATTATCACCCCGAAAAGTAGTTCAACCACCAGATGGCCATCGCAGTCTTTTTGAATGTCATATCAAAACCTAAACAACAGAAACAAAAAATCACTCAATTAAGAGTGTTATTTTTCAATGACTTAAATTGGATTTTGTCGCGATAAGATTTGGAGCGTGCGGCGGGAATCGAACCCGCATCATCAGCTTGGAAGGGTGCTCACCCACCCTAACAATAAACAACGTAAAATATACAATTCATTTATAATCAATATCTTAAAATAAAAATCCACACCCCGAACGACACCATTTAATAACATATTATTTGTTAAAAATGCCAAAGTGGTCACCTTAAAAACACCCACCAAATACAGAAATTTATGCTATAAATGCTACAACAAAGGGATATTTTCATAAGCAAAACTGTAACTATCATGGAAGGATGGATGACAGAACAAGACCAAAGAACGCTCAATTTTCTTACCGAAATTTTATCGATGGATGAGTTTGAAAATGAAGTTTTGATTCAAGAATTGATGCGAAATTTTGATGTCATCAACACTTTATTTGAACAAATCCCAACACCACTTAATTACATTTATTCTCACGTAAAGTCCGCAAAGAAGTCCTCATTCACATCATTAAAAATCATCAATCGTAAAATACGTTCTCGTCAATTAGTCAGTGAAAAAACACTGATCATGTTTATCACAAGCGAACCGAACAGAAGGCAACAATCGTTACAATTTGATCGCTATAAAGCATTAATCATCACCTCACTTTTTCTCAAACGAATTGATCAAGCCGAGACCAAACAATTGATGATCCTTGCGCATGAAATGCGTCTTTTCATGACAGGAAAATCAGCCCATGTTGTGAACAAACTTCCAGATTTAATTCATCATCAAAAAGCCAATTTTGACGATGAATGGGAAACGCTCATTGCAAGTAATGAGCACAACGCCACACTTCAACAACGACTTAAAACCTTGTTAAAGATAGTTCGATACTTCTTATCTTTCTTACCTCAACCAGAACTCAATTCAACAGGAATGAGTCCACCAAAATGGTATCGAAAAGGAAGCTCTAAACTAACAATCAAAGCCGATCACGATGGGCGTATTGAGCTGAATACTTTTACAATGCAGCACGATATTGAGGATATTGATATACAAGAATGGGAAACCTTAGATGAAGACAGTTTGCTCAGTGAAAGCTCAAAACAATCTCTCATAAGCCCAGCATCCATCGTCACGGATTTTGAACTGGAAAGGCGCCAAGCTAAGTCGATGGCAGCCAATATGGTTCGACAAAGATTAAAGTTAAATTGTTCGACCTCACAATCAACAAGGCATGATATTGAGGCCTTATTAAATTATTGCTTATCCTCAACATCCGAAACTTGTCAGTACCTTCTACTGATGCTGTTTTCTGGAAAAGATATTACGGTAACATCCGATATAAAATGGAAACGAGAAAATAATGCTATCACTGGTTATTTTGTGAAATATGAACTTCCAACGGCAAAAATGGAGCAAGAAAATCTTGAGTCAACTGTAATCTCAACCATAGAGATCCCTTTGCCCACAGTCATATTTCACACGCCTCCAAGCATTCCATTAAATGATATTCAGGCAGCTAAATGTCAAGCGGTCATCAAATCAATAAATAAAAGTGCTAATACCAATCTGACGCTATCAAAGGTTGCTGGATTTTTCTCTCAATATTTAAAACAGCAAAACGTCGATATTATTTTTAACGCTATATTCGCCGGTAGTGATATTCGAAATACACCGGCTTTATTTTATACACAAGTAACCACCACAAGCTTATTAACCATAAAACAAAAATATTTATCCACTTTGAAGCAACTGGTTGAAAACCAATCGATTAACAATAAAGAAATAAAGCTTCCTCTTCCCAATTTTAATGTTTCACATCCACAATTAATGGGAAGTCCACTCCCAGTGAGCGAGGAAAGTTTAATTGCGATATTTACGGCATTGAAAAATCAAATACTGAGCATGATTGAGCAAATACCTGGATGTCATCGATGTGAGAATGTGGTGTCAGAATTTTATTCGTTCCATATGCTTTATACCGTTTTTGTGCAAACCGTTATAACCTTCAGTTCAAGCTATCGGCCGGTAAATGGTTGGGGCGGTACCTTAATCGATTACTTTATTGAAGAAAGCATGTTATGGATTTCGGATAAAGAATATATCAAGGGAGATAACAGCCGCCTTGTGGTACTACCTCAGACCACGATGGGTATTTTAAAACAATATATTGAATATTTGAAAATCGCTTACGAAAACATCGGTGAGCAATCACCACAAGCGAAAATCAGGATCAAACAAGCACTGAGTGGAGAGGAACATTTATTTTTCTATTTATTAGACGATGGTACTCCGGTAGAGGCAAAACCTAAAACCACACTTCAACATCTAACCATACTAGGCGGGATCGATCTTATTCAAGCCAATTGGGCCCGACACCAACTGAGAACCTATCTTCACAATATTGGCATACCAACCGAGCAGGTTTCAGCTTGGATGGGGCACGCCCAAGGTCAATTACATTCTCATGGACATTTCAGTTCTCTCGCTTTTGAAGGGGCTCAAGGCATTGCTAAACACATTGATTTATTATTAAAGCGACTCGGCATTGAGGCATTCTCATGGTAAGTGGAGTTGATCTACGCTTTCAAAAAAGAGAACAAAGGAAAGCTCAAGCTATTGAGTTGGTTGAAGAGCATTTCAAACAATATTTTCCTGATCCATCAAGCGCCCCAACTCAAGCGGAGTTTTCAAAAAAATCGATGCAGATGCTTGATAAGATTGAACAGGCATTGAAT
This sequence comes from Vibrio rumoiensis, assembly GCF_002218045.2. Taxonomy (NCBI): domain Bacteria; kingdom Pseudomonadati; phylum Pseudomonadota; class Gammaproteobacteria; order Vibrionales; family Vibrionaceae; genus Vibrio; species Vibrio rumoiensis. Next base: position 413,892 of record NZ_AP018686.1, on the reverse strand, counting down.
TCAGCCGATCTGGTTTATCTTGCTATTCGCCACTTCAACAAATTAGTGATTGAGCACCAAAAACACCATCATTGGGACGTTTCTCCTATTGTTCATCATGTGACTCATCGAGAGCCAACGCAGTTAATGAATAAGAAATGGAAAGCCAGAGCCTGGCATGTCAATCAACTCTTTCATCAGATGCATAACTTGCTAGAAAAAGGCCAAGGTGTCACCACAGAAAAAGAAGTACACCGAATGTTGATCCTTTCATTGATATTCCATAGTGGACAACATCAATCTATTGTCGTTAAGGCATTTAATGAATTGATCTACAACCTTAATATCAAAATCCACACTTTGTTTGGTCGGGTATTTATCACCTTACACCTTGATGAACCGCGCTTAAATACAAATGCTAGGATCCAAGTCGGTAATAATGTTGAAAGCGTTTTAGAATACCACTGCTTTTTACACCCCATCACCGTCGGATTATTAAGAAAATGGTTAGGTTTTAGATCCATTGATTGGCCAGGCTACCCTATTGAACAAAGAGACATTTTTCATCACCTTCTCGAACCTTTTGATATCACGCATAGTTCAACCTCTTCGCTCAAACGCTTTTGTCAGGCCGCATCCATGTGCACTCGATTACATGTGTCATCTCAGGTAAGCCAAGCTTTGGTTTGTGTACAAGCAGGCCTTACTGATACTTATGGCCTACCCTTTCAAAATTTGCACCGGCTGATGCACCCTGATACGAATGCGATCCCATCAATTCAATTTGATGATTTTATTTATCCCAAAATTTGCTTTCAATCAAATGAGAGAACACGCAAGCCTATAGATATTCAATTCATGCGAAAATTAAAAACCGCTTTAAGCATGACTAAACAATCTAATGCCAAAGTGTCCAAATCCGGCGTAAAAGATGCGCTCACGGATATGCTTAAAAACCATGAATTATCGGAACCTCAAACCTTGCTCGTACAATGGTTAGTCCATAAGTGTCGAACCTGTGAGCCATCCACTTTACGCCAATACGCGCTCTCAATGAGCCGAGTATGGTTATCTGCCGTGGTTCAGTTGGAATTATTAGAGGCCTCCAGTGACGATATTTTAGAAGCTTATGAAAGTCTGTTAGAAAAAAACTACGAGCTGAAACGGCGTAGTTTTATCGCTGGACGATTGGTGGACTTACATAATTTTGTGGTCAAGCACAACCCGGGGATCGCCCCCATTCCCTATCAAGCCTTGTTCTCCGGTCACTCCGTGCGAAGTCATACTCGCTCAGGATTTGTAGATGAGGCACTGTTTTGTGCATTACTCACCAGCATTGATGGTATAACCGATCTCAATAGTTCAGAGAAACTCGCTATGCAAGTGGTGTGTTTATTGATGTATCGAGGGGGATTACGGCTGAATGAAATCAAAAAACTGCAGCTCAATGAGATAGAAACCATGGGAGATACGTTATCAGATGCAGGTTGGATCACAGTCAAAAATAACAAATGGGGGAAAAACAAGACCCTATCCAGTTTAAGAAAGATCCCATTGACTCAAACATTACGTCATTCAGAAAAGCCTTTAGTCAATAAGTATCTACTTCATCGTCGACAATTACCTCATGTACAAGACAGGCTTTTCATTGTGATAGGGGCAAGCCGCACGGTGTTTGATTCTTCGGCGGTATCCAATTGCATTAGCACCATTTTGCGACGTCTGACGGGGCTTTCATTTTTTGTGACTTATCACTTACGTCATAGTTGTTTGAGTCGATTGCAGTTATTAATAGAGCTGAACGAACAACAACTGGATCCATTACCAAATATTTGCGCTTATACTCCGACAGAAAGGCAAAATTTAAAAAAGGCGATTTTTGGACTCAATCAACAATTTCCTTATTATGAACTAGCCGCATTTGCCGGCCATGAATCCCCCGAGGTCACCTTTCAGCATTACCTTCATTTTTCAGATTTTATTATGAGCGATAAGTGGAAAAAGGAGACACTGCCACTCACATTAAAAATGGCCATGGCATGCCAATTGACCTCAAGACGACAATTTAAACAAATTCAAACTGCCCAAGGTGCGGTATATCCATTCGATTTGGCAGACTACAACATAAAAAAAATCAAAATACGGGAAATACAAACACATATCAAGGCTAATCAACAAGTTAAAATTCCGTTACTAAGTAAAGATACCATTAGCGTAGAAATGTGTTTTTGGTTAGTCCAGTTGTACTCTCAAGGTGAAGATATTCAAGCTCTAGTCCTCAAGTATGGCATATCGTCAACCATCATAAAAAAATGGATCACTAACGCAACTTATCTTGCAAATATGAAAACCAAAACAGTTTTTGCGCGTTCTAGGCATATTGCTGAATATCGAGAGCCTCAAATATTACCGGGGAAATTAAAAAATGTGGAAGAGCAAAAGCTAGCGGAAAAGTTTTTCAGGCGCTTAAAAGTATTACCTCCTAAAAAACGACAAATCATACTCAAGCATTTGAACCATATAGTGATAAATACTTCAGTTTCAAAGTCGGGGATACTCTTTTCCAAGCCTCATTTATTAAGCCAATTTATTCAAGATATGTCGTTTGTATTCCCTAAACGATCATGGCGTGCGAACACGCTACATATTGAATTCAGCTCCAAAGAAAAAGAGTGGCAACAAGCCTTAAAAGAGATAAAAACGGTGACTGAAAAGGCAGGAACAAAAAATGGACGACAAGGAATAGGTTCAGCCAGGGTGGAATTTATTAGTCCAAATGAAAAGCAATATATTGCTAACCGCGAAGATATATCGAAAATGTCGTCTCACTTATTACACTATATTGCCTACATGGTGATAGTGATGATGAGAAGTAGTAAGTGACCTTATTCACATCAACTGCAGTGGTTCGTTATGTCAATTCCCCAAGGTATTAGCACTTGGATCATCTGTTATTTTTTAGTTTGCGCTCCCATCGATAGGTAACATAAAGCATCACTACAGCACCGAGTAATAATACAGAAATACCAACCATCAAAAGAGGTAAACCACTTGCTAAATTAATCGAACACATACCTTCTCCTATTGATTTTAATAGCCATGATCTTAATTAAAACCAGATGAAAAACTAACCACATTATAACCCTGATTTCAGATAATAACTGCGACATTCATGGAATGGTGTAGAAGAGGAGCCAACTGCTGAAAGTGGTATGCTCTTCTCACCAAAGAAACAAGTTGACTACCATGAATTATCAGCAATTGACTGAGGGAAGACGATACCAGATATCTGCCCTTTTAGAACAGGGAATTTCAATATCTAAAATTGCCAACATCGTAAAATGTCACCGCTCAACTCTCTATAGAGAGTTGAGACGATGCGATAAAAAAGAACAATATTCACCAGATACAGCCCAATAATTATCTAGGGTAACACGATTAAATGCCGCTAAATATAGAATACCGCAACAACGTGTAGAGTTTTTGATTATTCAAGACTGGAGCCCAGAGCAAATATCTCACGTTTTCACTCAAGTTGGAGAAAGCGTTAGTCATGAATGGATTTACCGCTTTATTGCTAGCAATAAACGGCAAGGAGGTAAACTGTTTCACCATTTACGCCAAGGCCATAAGCATTATAGACGAGGCAAAAAAGATAAAGCTCCCACAATAAAAAATGCCATTTCAATAGATGAAAGACCCAAAGATGTCGATAACCGTATGCGCTTTGGTGATTGGGAGATAGATACCGTTCGAGGAAAGAACGGTACTGGTGCGATTGTCACCATCTTAGAGCGAGCAACACGGTTTTATTTGGCAAAAAAATGCCTTCAAAATCAGCAACAGATGCGACTAAAGCGACGATAGATTTGTTACGGCCATACAATCAATTTGTTCACACTATAACTGCCGACAACGGCAGAGAGTTCGTAAGTCATGTTGACATAGCAAAAGCCTTAGATACAGATGTGTATTTTGCTCATCCTTATAGTCCTTGGGAACGTGGAGCTAATGATAATGCTAATAGCTTATTGAGACAATATATCAAGAAAGGAACAGACTTACGGACGGTCAGTTATGATGAAATTGAGCTTGCTCAGCTTCGGATAAATTATCTCCCTAAGAAGTGTTTAAGGTTCAAGCAACCAGCAGTCATTTTTAACAAAATGGTGTTGGTGGCTTGAAATTACAAATGTCGCAGTTCAGAGTTGAATTCGAACCCAAGTAATCTCAAGGTGTGAGTTTCAGCAAGAATAAATAAATTATAACGGCAAGTTAAACTTACCTCACTAAATATGAAACTATATTTTATTTTAATTGATATGACAAGCCAAAAATGTATACTTGTCATTAAATTAAACATGTATTACTAGGTAATCAAGGTTGTAAGTTTGATTGATGTAACTGTCCTACTCGCTATGTCACTGATATTTATTGGTGCTTTTATTCAAACCACCACAGGTTTTGGGATGGCTATACTGGCATCTCCAATACTATTGTATATATCACCAGAATATATTCCTGGACCAATCATTATTGTTGGTTTCTTCATCGCTCTCATCAATACATTTAAATATCGATCTCAAATTTCTTTAGATGGGTTAACCAAAAGCACGATCGGCTTGCTTCCTGGTAGTTGTGTTGGGGCTGCTATTCTTTATTTCATCAACGTAGCACAACTCTCTGTTTTACTCGGAGCAACTGTCTTACTTGCTGTAGCAACTAGCTTGCTGCCTATAAAAGTAGCTATTACCCCCAAGCGTTTGATGTTCGCAGGCTTCTTGTCCGGTTTTTTAGGTACAAGTTCAGGTATTGGTGGCCCACCGATGGCTTTATTACTACAACATCAAAAAGTAGAGCTTATTCGCTCAAACCTAGCCGCATTCTTTTTAATGAGTTCTGCATTGTCTTTACTCGTTCAAATTCCTATAGGTTATATGAGTATCAAACATGTTTTATTAGCACTTCCTTTGATACCAGCTGGTTATGCAGGGCATAAATTAGCGATACGTGTCATGCACCGTCTTTCCCAAAAAGTAGTGCGTAATCTCTCTTTAATCTTATGCGTAATCGCAGGGTTAGGGGCAATTTATTCTGGCTTAAAAGTCATCTAATTCAATACTAAAGGTATCCAATGAAAGATAATATTTTATGGGCTAACAAAGCTTGGACTGATACATTTGAGAAAGTGAAGTCAACAAGTGAAGAGATGTCTGTTAACTTTCCAGCTATGACAACAAATGGCATATATAGTGATACAGACAGACCTTGGGGTTGGGTCGTGGGGTTTTGGCCTGGATTATTATGGCTATTATATGAAAAAGAAAGCTACTCTACTTTTAAAGACATGGCGATAGATCGTGAGTTGATCATGGACGGCCCTCTGGATGAGTTCGTTAATATTCATCATGATGTCGGCTTCATGTGGCAACTTACGTCAATAAAACATTATGATTTACTAGGTAACGAAGAATCAAAAACTCGTGCATTAAGAGCCGCCAGTCACCTCGCTAGTCGCTTTAATATCAATGGTCGTTTCTTAACTGCATGGAATAAAAATGATGTTAATTCTGCTGATCCAAAAGGATTAAGCATCATCGATAGTATGATGAACCTACCTATTCTATATTGGGCTGCTGAACAATTAGATGCACCTAGATTTAAGTTGATTGCAATGGCTCATGCCGACACCGTGCTCAAGGAATTTATTCGTGAAGATGGGTCGGTAAGACATATGGTTGAGTTCGATTGCTTTTCAGGCAAAGTAAAACAATATCATGGCGGACAAGGCTACAATCAAGATTCAGCTTGGAGCCGTGGGGCTTCATGGGCAGTGCATGGTTTTGCATTAAGCTATCAACACACAAAAGAAGATCGTTATTTAGAAGCTGCAATGAGAACCGCGGATTTCTTCATTGAACATTTAGCGGAAGATTCTGTACCATATTGGGATTTTAGAGCCCCTATTACACCAGAAACGCCTCGAGATACTTCTGCCGGCGCTTGTGCCGCAAGCGGGCTTTTAGTGCTTGCAGAACTCGCCCCTACACCAGAATTACGCGAGCGCTATTTCCTCGCGGCAAATAATATCTTACATAACCTTTATAAAAACTATGGCACTTATAATGACAACACTAACCAAGGTATTTTAGTCGGAGGAACCTTTAACTACCCTAAAGGACTTGGCATTAATTGTTCATTGATTTACGGTGATTACTACTTTGTTGAAGGCTTATATAGACTCAAAAACAAACTAGAATCGATGTGATAGTAATTAATACTTCAATGGAATATAAAGCGAACACTTATGCGTTCCTCCCTTAAGGCAATTACATGGAATTGTTAATTAATCTTTCTTTTGCTCAATGGCTTGGCTTTCTCAGTTTCGCTTTAGGGATTTCTACGTTTTATCAAAAGGATGACCACAAGCTTAAAATTTTAATGGTGATATTCCAGCTGAATAATGTTTTACATTTCTACCTTTTAGGTTCAAATATTTCGGCAATCAGTACGCTTTTATCTTTCTTACGAACGGCGACAGCCATTAAAACTTCAAACAAAGTTGTGGCCGCCTTTTTTGTGATCGTCAGTATTGTGCTTGGTTTATGGGTAGCGGAAGGGCCACTTGATCTGCTGCCTATTGCGGGTTCTGTCTTAGGCACCATTGCAGTATTTCTCTTAAAGGGCATTCAAATGCGAATTGCCTTCATCATTGGTGCGGTATGTTGGTTGGCCAATAATATTATCATTGGCTCCATTGGTGGTTCACTATTAGAAGCGACACTCTTAACCGTCAATTTATTTACTATTATGCGTTTATATCGCAATAAGAAAAAATTAGAACCTAGTGAGTAGTAAGAATCTATCACAAGAAAAAGTAATCATTGAATACTGATTTATTGTAAGTGGAGCTTTTCTACCACTTTAGATAATTCCTGACGCGTCTTTTCAATATCAGCAATATCGTGATTAACCGTTTTAGAATTTAGAGTCATATAAGGCACTGTCATAACGGCTATAAGCTCTCCTAGCACGCCGAAGATCGGCATCGAAATATTCGTAACACCGGATATTTGAGGACTCTCTCCAACGTAATACCCCTGTTCCTCTATCATCGCTATTTTGTTAGCAATAACATCCAAATTTTCCGATGTGAAGCCATCTTGATGAGCTAAAATTTCAGACCTTTTTTCTGGCTCCATAAAGCTCAGCAATACCAAACCAGAGCCTGAAGCACCGATATCTAATTCGGCACCAATCCGTAGACTAAAGCCCATTTTATAAGGACTCTCTTGGCCCGCGATGACAACCAAATTACCATTACTGTATCGACTAATATGGCATGACTGATTGACCGAATAACTTAGAGTTTCCATCAGAGGTCGTGCTTTTTTCAGTAATAGCGCGATTGGCGGAGCTTGATTAGATAAAGCGAACATCTTTAATGTTAAAGCATAAGTCGCGGTATCTGCATCAAACTCAATATATTGCTTTTCTACCAACACACTCAGCATGCGAAAAATTTCATTCACACTGCGATTCAGTTGCGTAGAAATCTGTTTTTTAGTCAATGGTTCGGCTTGGCATGCAAGTAGCTCAAGTATCTCTAACCCCTTCTCTAAGGCTGGCGCTCGGTATTCTGTTTTTTGTATCTGTTCCAAATCCTGATCACCCATTCGTACATATTCAGTCTGATTATACTCATTTTATTTTTGAATAAACGAATTTAAATCGATAAAAATAAAGCTCCACATAATGTAGAGCTTTACATATTCAACACGTAATGACTTAACCCACTAACCCCATCATCTCAGGAATCGCCATCGATATAGCTGGAACATAAGCCTGATTTCAGATAATAACTGCGACATTCATGGAATGGTGTAGAAGAGGAAGCCAACTGCTGAAAGTGGTACGCTCTTCTCGCCAAAGAAACAAGCGGACTACCATGAATTATCAGCAGTTGACCGAGGGAAGACGATACCAGATTTCTGCCCTTTTAGAACAGGGAATTTCAATTTCTGAAATTGCCAAAACCGTAAAATGTCACCGCTCAACTCTCTATAGAGAGTTGAGACGATGCGGTACAAAAGAACAATATTCACCAGATACAGCCCAGCAACTATCTAGGGCAAAGCGATTAAACGCATCTAAGTATCGAGTACCGCAACAACGTGTGGAATTTATTGAGTTTTTAATAACGCAAGACTGGAGTCCAGAGCAAATATCTCACGTTCTTACTCGTATTGGAGAAAAAGTCAGTCATGAATGGATTTACCGTTTTATTGCCTGCAATAAACGGCAAGGCGGTAAACTGTTTCGTCATTTACGCCAAGGTCATAAACGCTATAGAAGAGGCAAGAAAGATAAAGCTCCCGCAATAAAAAATGCCATTTCAATAGATGAAAGACCCAAAGATGTCGATAATCGTACACGTTTTGGTGATTGGGAAATTGATACAGTTCTTGGTAAACATGGTACGGGCGCTATTGTCACAATCTTAGAGCGAGCCACACGGTTTTATTTAGTAAAAAAAGTGCCTTCAAAATCAGCAGAAGATGTGACCAGAGCGACGATAGACTTATTACGGCCATACAAACGATTTGTTCATACTATAACGGCCGATAATGGCAGAGAATTTGCGGGTCATATGGAAGTAGCACAAGCCTTAGAAACCGATGTGTATTTTGCTCACCCTTATAGTTCTTGGGAGCGCGGTGCTAATGAAAATGCTAATGGCCTGTTGAGACAATATATCAAGAAAGGAACAGATTTACGGTCGGTGAGTGATGATGAAGTTGAGCGAGCCCAACTTCGGATAAATTATCGTCCAAAGAAGTGTTTAGGGTTCAAGCAACCAGCCGTCATTTTTAGCAAAATGATGTTGGCTGCTTGAAATTACAAATGTCGCAGTTCGGAGTTGAATTCGGGAGTTACTAGCATCAACACTAAGAATATCGCAAAGAAGAATGGCAATAATGTACGAACCACACTGTCATATTCTGGTCAAGCTCAACCGGACACCTTACTTTGTGATTTTTCATAGTCGATTGGTGTTAGATCACCAAGCGTAGTATGCAGTCTTTCGTGGTTATAATATCGGATGTATTCAACCACATCTTCTTTCATCGCTTCACGTGTTAAGTGCACAATATTAAGCAACCATTCATTTTTTAAGCTACCGAAAAAACGCTCTACAACCGCATTATCTAAACAAGCACCAACACTACTCATTGATGATGTGATCCCATGTGCCTGTAATAAATTTTGAAATGACTTACTGGTGTATTGTGAGCCTCGATCACTGTGGAAAAGTAAACCTTTTTTAGGTTTACGAAGCGTGATCGCCATTTGCAGCGCACGTTCAACTAAACCTACTGTCATTCGACTTGATAACGCCCAACCAACGATCCGTCTTGAGTGTAAATCCATGACAATAGCAAGGTACATCCAGCCTTGATGAGTTCTAAGATAAGTCACATCACCAGCCCATACAGTATTTGGCTCCGTAGGGTTAAATTGCTGTTTTAATATATTATTAGCAACAGAATCACTGTGCTTTCGTGTCGTTGTGACCTTATAAGCTCTCCGCTGTCGAACAACAAGTCCGAGCTTTCTCATAATGGTACGAGTACGGTAACGACCGACATCAAAGCCTTCTTTGCGTAATTTCTTAGCTAATTGACGAGAGCCTAAACTTTGACGACTGCGTTTAAAAAGTCGCTTAGCCACTCGATATAAATTAAGCTCTTGCTCAGTAATTATCTGAGCAGGTCTTGCTAACCAATCATAAAATGCGCTGCGACTCATTTTTAGGCTATTACAAAGCATTTTTGTTGGAAATCGAGAGCGATGCTCTCGAATAAATTGAAATTTTATTTCATTTCTTTCGCAAAGAAGGCGCTGGCTTTTTTTAGGATCTCTTTCTCCATCCTGAGTTGTTTTACTTCTTTCCTTAAAGCCAGTAATTCAGTCTTTTCATCAGCATTAACAGATGAATTTTCTAACTCATCAGCTTTCTGTTTCCAAGTATAAAGTAGGTTTTGTGCAACCCCCAATGCTTCAGCAGCTTGAGCAACGGAGTAACCTTGCTCAGTGATGAGTCCGACCGCTTCTTCTTTGAATGCTTTCGTATAAGTTCGATATTGACGTTTTGTATTCATATTCACCTCGATTGATTGTTGTATTATCCACAATCAAGGTGTCCAGATCGATTAGACCAGAATAATTATGCTCTAGCGGCCTTTGCAGGGCATGAATCACCAGAAATGACGTTCGCACATTACCTACATTTCAGCGATTGGATCAGTAGTATTAAACTCAATCAAGCCCAACATGTGTTAACACAAAAGCAGGCTTTGCAACTTCGATTAAATTCAAGGAAAAATCTCAAAAGCATTAATGTCAGTGATAATGTTATATCTTCGATCCCCTACCTAATCAATAAGTTATCGATAAAAGCTATACAATCAGAAATCAAAGATGGAACAACACCTCAATTAATAACGTTTGATAAAGCGCATAATACTAATAGCATCCATACCTGCTATGAATTGCTGAAACTGTATAACACAGGAATAAGTAGCCTCGATATCGCATACCGCTACTGTATCAAGAAAGAAACCATTGACAAATGGGTTAAAAATGCTCTTTACATTAAGTCTTTAAAAACAAACTCAGCAAAGCCTAGATCCCGCCATTTTTCTACCGCTAGAGAGAATAGTATTTTACCCGCGAAACCTAAAACGATTGAAGAAAACAAGCAAGTAGATCGTTTTATCATCAAACTCAGAACTCAATTTAAACCGAACAGCCATAACATAAGTCAAATGCTTGATTATGCATTAAAAAACTCTAGCGTGAGTAAATCTGGCATTTATTTTAACGATCCCCAATTATTCTCACTATTTATTGATACCTTTGATTTTATGATCTCAAAATCAGCCTGGCGAGTGGTCACCTTCTATCAACAAAATAGCCAAATGAAGGATGAATGGGGAAATAGCATTTCGGAACTTAAATCACTAGAAGGTGAGAAATCTTCAGTCAATGGAAAAATAGGTCAAGGCGCAGTACGATTAGAACTGATTAGCCCAAATGAAAAGCAATACATCACATCAACGGGCCATAAAAAGCACTCCTCACATCACCTCATGTATTTAATTCACATGATGGGGATCATGATGATGAATGTTCAATAAAAGCAGAATTTAATGATTTCTCATTAAAATTTATTAAGCTTAGTGAGATTACGGTTATAACTGCTTATTAAAGCTTTACGACCGAATTGCTTCCAAGTGTAAATTAGGTTTTACAATACATCTAAAGCCTCAGCGGCTTAGACAACTTAATAGCCTTGCTCGGTTATGAGTGCCGGAGATTCTTCTTTAAATCCTGTACTACAAGTTCGATATTGATGTTTTGCATTCATATTGACCTCGATTTGATTATCCACAATCAGGGCGTCCATAACGATTAGACTGCAATACCCACATGTAAAATTGTGATGGCGATCTTTTTCTTCAAAAAACCTAATATTAAACTTTCCTTTATCATTCCTGATCACATTATTGGACTATTGTTTGAATTAAAATGATTCGGTGTTTCATTTTAATGGATATTGTTATGAACTTAAATTCAAGCCTAAGGTTTTGCCACTTTTTCAGTTTGACTTTATTGCTGATAGGCTGTAATGCAAGTGGTGACGCTTCAAATAGCAGCAATAGTGGTAGCGATGCTAAAAATGATCTACCAATTTTCAGGTCTATAGACTTAGGTGACTGGGCCTTAGGGATTCCGATAGATGAAGATAATAATGGCCGTTCAGATACTATTCAGCCCTATGATTTAGTCGATGGTTATACTTTATCCCCCTACTTTGAACACTCTAACGATAAAGGAATCACCTTTCTTAGTTTTGTAAGCGGACCTAAAACATCAACAAATACAACTTATACCCGATCTGAGTTAAGAGAAATGTTACGCCGAAACAACACCAAAATCAGCACTCAAGGTGTCAATAAAAATAATTGGGTTTTCAGCTCAACGCCACAATCTGAACAGGATAAAGCAGGGGGCGTTGATGGTACTCTCGAAGCAACATTAGCAGTTAACCATGTCACCGTTACAGGCGATAGTAACCAAATAGGTCGTGTGGTTATTGGACAGATCCATGCCACAAAAAATGAACCCGTCAGAATTTATTACCGTAAATTAAAAAATAATACAAAAGGAGCTATTTACCTAGCTCACGAACCAGCTTCTGGCTTTGGTGATGACCAGTGGTATGAGCTTATAGGTCAACGGAGCAGTTCAGCCAAAGACCCTGAAGACGGCATCGCCTTGAATGAAAAGTTTGGTTATAAAATTCAAGCAGAAAAAAATAATTTAACTGTCACTATAATTCGGCCCGGTAAACCTGATGTTTCCAAAACTATCGATATAACCAATAGCGGTTACGATCAAGCGGGTCAATATATGTACTTTAAAGCGGGGGTCTATAACTTAAATAAAAGTGGTGATAGTAATGATTTTGCTCAAGCTACTTTTTACTCAATAACGAATAAACATCAAGGATATGAACACTAAGATCACCTTATATCCCCCTCATATAATTTAACCATCAAGCATATGTTCTAATTGTAATTACCAACGAAATGGAGTTTTCATGAAAAAAACATTAATAAGCATGTCTGTCATCGGGTTACTGCTCGCCTCTAATTCCGCTTTTGCAGCCGATGTAACACAACCTAAAGGCATAGGATTAATTAAAGATAATCAGCTAACCGAGTTAAGAATTAATCGGGGCAAGACAAATGATTGGATTAAGCACGATGACAAACATAACGGACAAGGTGAAATAGCATCTTCTAAAAACACCGCTTTTGATGATGAAGGGTCGGCGAGAATAAGGTTTTTATCTGCCGATGATAACTTTTCAGCAACTCCAGGTTTAAGCCAGACTATTAGTGGATTAGAAAAGAATACTCAATATGTTTATTCTTTATATTACCGAGATAAAAAAGGAAATTCTTCAGCCAGTTCATTAGAGTTTGGTGTTAAATCACTCAATGGCAAGATCCTAGGCGACAACACCGTCCATATTAAAGATTTAGCAAATAACCCTAAAGGCTCAGCGGATAAATCATTTAAGCTAATATCAACAACTTTTAATTCTGGCGATAATACTTCCGTTGAAGTTTTTGCCTTTATGCATATAGATAAAGCAAAACTTGATCTAAAAGGTGATATAGGGAAAGAAACCGAAGTCAGAGTTGATGAGTTTTCATTAAGTAAAAAAGGTAATTAAATAATCTATCCCTTTCAACGCAGTTGAAGCAAATTTCAATTGCGTTGAAGGCGGTGGCGTTCAGAAATAGGCGTCATTCCCCCCATAACCTTTCTATTTAAAGCATGTCATTCGATTACACATCTCACCTAATGTGGTAGCCTGAGCACTCTGACCAAAGATTCTACTTTTTTGCGCTAAGTACAATTCGGCGGTCGAAATTGCGTCGACTAAAGCATTATGTGCATTATATACAGGCAAGCCATAACGGTTACGTACATCATTGAGTTGAAGCTCTAATGCAGTAGTATTTTGATGAAATGTTAAATGCTTTTCTACTTTCAACGTATCAAGCCAAATAACGGGAAAGGTTTCTAAGCCATATTTTTTTTGTAAGTAGCTTTGGATAAACCCCCGTTCAATAACCGCACCATGAGCCATAACGACTTTACCAACCATTTTACTAAATAAACGATTCATTGCTTCATCAAGCCTATCCCCCTCAATAAGCATTTGTGGAGTGATGTGATTGATGATGGCGCTTTCTGCTTTTATCGCCTGATTATCATCCACATAACAATGTGCCGCGGTACCCATATCAATCTGGTTTTGCTTCATTTGAATATTACCCACACTCAATAAGCTATCTTGCTCAAAGTTAAGTCCAGTGGTTTCAAAGTCCAATACCAGAAATTCCACCTCTTTCAACAGCGTCTCGGGGGGCAATAATGGTGTTGCTAATAGCTGCTTTAATTCTGGAGAAACCATCTCTGGAACCTGAATGCTTTGCCTTTGCTTTTCAATCTTAGTTAGAGGGTGAAAATGCGTTTTTATCGCTTTTAACATGACCTATCCTTTGGTAAAGCGAAGTTTTGCGCCATCTTGTAGCTCATTGATGATCTTGAAGGCATCTTTTAAATGCTTACGTTCAAAACTACTGAATGTTTGTGGATCAATATGGTTATCCGGCTTGTTACCCAATTTCAACGACTCATTTTGGTGAGTAAAACGAACTTGAGTGATAAAGCGATAAGCACCAATGATATTTTTATAGCTTTGCTCGGTCATCACGCCTTGTTGATATGCCCACTCAAAGCGCTCTTCCGTTCCCGTGAGCGTACCCTTTGCCGAGAGACTATAAATACGTGCTAAATCAATAATCAGGTTTAAAGCGTATTTTTTAATATTTAGTGTACGGCTGTTATCTCCGGTTTTTTCGAGTACTAGATTATTGAAAATGCCAAGTGGTGGTTGGGTATCAATCGCATCACGTACCAATGACGGAATAAAACGGTGACTTTGTTCTATGCAATCATGTAAATGCTGTTGTAACTCAGTGGCCAACTCAGCATTACCATACAAAGAGCGCACTTCTAAAAACACGCTGATATTCAGTAGTTTGTTATATTCAGGGGTGCTGACCCATTTACGATAATATTCTTTCCAGCGAGACAAAGGTTGGCACCATTTCGGCGTTGCAGCCATGTACTTACCATCGCACAACGGATAACCACAGGCATCCAACCCATTACAGACGATCATGGCTAGATGTGTGAAATATGCCATATCAGCTGAGGTTGCAGAGTCATCAAGGATGAGCGCACTATCTTGATCGGATAACAAATGCACTTCATTACGTGCATGTGATCCAGCAACAATCCAAGCATAATCGCACGGTGCAGGACCCAACGTTTCTTGTGCTAGTTGAATAATACGTCGATTAAAGGCATCCATTATCATCGACATTACCGAAGAAACGATATGTGAACCTACCTGGCTTTCTACTAAAGAAGAGAAAATGGTTTGGCGCTCTTCTTTTAGTGTTTTAAGTGACTCAATGGAATTGGAGTATTTAATCTTTTCAATTAAGAATAACGCTTGGGTTCTATGGTTATGAACCAGATGAGTCGTGGTAATCAAGCCAATCACTTTTTGACCTTGAACGACTGGCAAGCAACGAATATTAAATTGCATCATTAATGAGATGGCTTCTAAAACCGTCGCATCGGAATGAATCAACTGAGGATTCGTCGTCATCACCATCAAAATAGGTTGCTCGGTATCGATGCCTTGTGACACGACTCTCGTGGTCATGTCTCTATCCGTAATCACACCAACAATATCATTGCAATCTTTCACCACCGCACAAGACGAACGCATTTCGCCACACATATAAGAAGCGACTTGTTTAATGCTGGTATTTTTATCCACTATTGCGATGTTTTCACTCGCGATCTCGGAAACCTTACGGTAATAAGGCCCTTTATTATCAGGAGTAACCCGATAAAGCGCTGAGTTCAACCTTGCCCGAGCTCGAGTGTCAAAATATTCAGAAAACTGAGGGTTCTCTTTAAGAAGATTTTGTAAAGTCGAATGAGGGATAAGGTAGAGTAAGCTATCTGTCAACGCGACGGCTGTGTAACCATCTTCACTGTCGGCCAGTGGTTCTAAGAAAGTAAACCCGAACTGATCATCTTCCCCTAGCCTTGCTCGTAATGAGCCATCTTTCATCCGCTGCTCAACGGCACCGGTACGAATAATGTAAAGAAAGCGCTCTTCACAATTCGAGCTAAAATGAATTTCTTCACCTTTTGATAAATAGGTGATCTTAACTTTACTAACGACTTCCTTAACCACTGATTCTGGTAACTTATCGAAAGGATCAATACGTACCACAAAATCATAAATGTTAGGTAATAAAGCATTACTCATTGAATGAACCCTCAAAAAACTTTCACACACAATATCAAAACGTGATTTCAAATATAATAAAAAGAATGAAAACTTTGCTTTCGGGCACAAAAAAAGCAGCACAACGCTGCTTTTTTATCTCATATTTATTTTAATTACGATGCTTTAGACATTGGATATTCGTGATATCCCAAATGCTCTGAGATATTTTTACAAGCCGTTTGCAGTAAATCGACATAATAAGACATTCTGTTTTCATCAAAACGAATCGTCGGGAAAGAAATCGATAACCCTGCGATCACATGACCAAAACGGTCATACACTGGTGCGCCAATACAACGCAAACCAGGCTCTTGTTCTTCATTATCTTCCGCATACCCTTGTTGTTTTACTATTTTTAATTCAGCCAATAGTTGATCAACATTTTCATGGGTTTTTTCTGTGTGCTTAATAAATTCAACATCTTTCAATGTTTCACGCACAAACTCCTCAGTGCGATCAGCCAACAGAACCTTACCAATTGCCGTACTATAAAGAGGATTACGACGACCAATACGAGATTGCATACGCAGATTATAGTTAGAGTCTATTTTATGCGTATAAATAATATGGTCCATGTCTAGGGCACCTAAGTGCAACGCTTCGTTGGTTTGCTCAGAAATGTATCTCATCTCTTTGTCAGCAAGTGAAATAATATCCACATACTCTAAAGACTTAGCGCCTACTTCAAAAAGCTTCAAGGTTAATGAATACTTATCTGCTTCACCTTCTTGATCCACAAAACCCAACATTTTCATTGTCTGTAAAAAACGATATGTCGTACTTTTTGACATCATTAGACGCTGGGATAACTCAGTGATGCCGATATCTTTTTGCTCACCCAAGGCTTGCAAAATACCAAATAGTTTCATCACTGATGAAACGGCATCGGGTTGCTTTCCTTTATCCATAGCTGTTTATACCTTCAAATTCATAAAATAAGATTTCAATTAACAGCCTCATTCTATACGTATGCCATTTTTTTTAAAACGACCAGTTCAAAAAAATGAAATAGAACTCAAGTATTTTGAATAAATTAGATTTCCGTCACTTTTAATGAAACGGCTTTTTAAAAATTATTGAAAACACGTTTCACTATTGCTACTGTGACAACACTGAAGCAAAACACTGTATTTATTAATTGCCAAGCTAGGCACTAAGGGAAATAACTATGATTCTGAATGCATTTAATCTTAAAGGTAAAGTAGCAATTGTTACTGGTTGTGATACTGGTCTTGGTCAAGGCATGGCTCTAGGGCTAGCACAAGCAGGCTGTAAAGTGGTTGGTGTTAACTACACCGCACCAGAAGAAACCATCGAGCTAATGAACGCAGGTGGTCACACTTTCCTTGATGTTCGTGCAAACCTTCTAAAGCAAGACGACATCCCAACAATTATTGAGAAAGCACTGGCTGAATTTGGCCAAATTGACATCTTAGTAAACAACGCCGGTATCATTCGCCGTGAAGATGCTATCGAGTTCTCTGAGCAGAACTGGGATGATGTCATGAACATCAACTCTAAAACCGTATTCTTCATGTCTCAAGCGGTTGCTAAGCAATTCATCGCTCAAGGCAATGGCGGTAAGATCATCAACATCGCATCAATGCTTTCTTTCCAAGGTGGTATCCGCGTACCTTCTTACACTGCATCAAAAAGTGCAGTTATGGGTATCACTCGCGCCATGGCCAATGAATGGGCAAAACATGGTATTAACGTCAATGCTATTGCCCCTGGTTACATGGCAACCAACAATACCGCAGCACTGCTTGCTGATGAAGAACGTAGCAAAGCTATTTTAGAGCGTATTCCTGCTGATCGTTGGGGAACACCTGCCGATGTTGCTGGTCCTTGTGTATTCTTAGCATCGGATGCTGCAAGCTACATTAACGGCTACACTATTGCAGTTGATGGCGGTTGGTTAGCTCGTTAATTATCCCAACTATATAACGTACAAAGCGGATATTAATATTGGTGAGAAATGTCATATCAATATCACTTTGCAAAGGAAAGACCATGTTTATTTATAATAAAGAAGTTAAATTAGAAGATCTCGGCAACGGCGTTTCTCGTAAAATTCTAGCCTATAGTGACAATGTCATGTCGGTTGAAGTGTATTTTGAAGATGGGGCGATTGGTGCATTACATAATCACCCACACGAGCAAGTTACTTACGTACTTTCTGGCGAATTTGAGTTCACCATTGGCGAACAAACCAAGATAGTCAAAGCCGGTGATGCGTTGTATAAAGAACCCAATATTATGCACGGTTGCACATGCTTAAAAGCTGGTGTGTTACTCGATACCTTTACACCAATGCGTAAAGACTTTATCAGCCAATAACTTAGATCAAGCTATAGCCGTTTATATTTCAACTAAAATATGCGGTGACAATATATTTTAAAATTCCTTACTGGAGAAAGAAAATGAAAATCGCACTAATGATGGAAAATAGCCAAGCTGGCAAAAACGCAACTATCCTAAATGAATTGACTAGCGTTGTTGAGCCACTAGGCCACACCGTTGCTAACGTGGGTATGAGCGATGAAAATGATCATCATCTAACTTATATCCACCTTGGTATTCAAGCTAGTTTACTACTTAATTCTCAAGCAGTAGATTTTGTGGTTTCTGGTTGCGGCACAGGCCAAGGCGCAATGATGTCATTAAACCTACATCCTGGAGTAGCATGTGGCTACTGTCTTGATCCATCCGATGCTTTTTTATTCAACCAAATCAACAATGGTAATGCGCTAGCTCTTGCGTTTGCAAAAGGCTTTGGCTGGGCTGCAGAATTGAACGCTCGTTACATCTTCGAAAAAGCATTCAACGGCCCACGCGGTGAAGGTTACCCAGTAGAGCGTAAAGCTCCACAAGTGCAAAATGCCGGAATTCTTAGTCAAGTGAAAGCAGCAATCAACAAAGACAGCTACTTAGATTCGCTACGTGCTATCGATTCAGAATTAGTGAAAACAGCCGTGACTGGCGAGCGTTTCCAACAGTGTTTCTTTGATAACTGCCAAAATGATGAAATCAAAGCG
Organism: Vibrio rumoiensis; assembly: GCF_002218045.2. NCBI lineage: Bacteria > Pseudomonadati > Pseudomonadota > Gammaproteobacteria > Vibrionales > Vibrionaceae > Vibrio > Vibrio rumoiensis. The sequence goes on along the minus strand of NZ_AP018686.1, from coordinate 394,854 downwards.
TTTGTACGTGAAATCCTAGCTTAATACCCTCAAAGTATATAAGTATAGTGACCTACTTTGCCGGCCTTCTTGGTCGGTTTTTTTTTATTATTCAAACACACCTGTTACTTACACAAATCAATCTCAGTAATGACCAATGAGATGGCTCACTTAAAAACCACTCGGCGACTTATCTTTTCTAGTTTCGTTTTTTAAGGATCATATATGCAATATCTATTGGATTTACCTTTCGCTCAATGGCTTGGTTTTCTTAGCTTTGCTTTAGGGATTTCTACCTTTTATCAAAAAGACGATCGAAAACTCAAGCTCGTTATGCTTATTTTCCAACTCAATAACGTATTGCATTTTTACCTTCTCGGCTCTGATATTTCAGCTATCAGCACATTTCTTTCATTCTTGCGTACCGGTACGGCAATACATACCTCATCCAAAATTGCTTCAGCTTTTTTTATCGTCGTCAGTGCCGTACTAGGCTTATGGATGGCAAATGGCGCACTCGATCTACTGCCTATTCTCGGTTCAATATTAGGTACGATTGCTATTTTCCATTTAAAAGGAATCCAAATGCGGATCGCCTTCATCATTGGGACGATATGCTGGCTTGCCAATAATATCTTTATTGGTTCTATTGGTGGTTCATTGCTAGAAGCGACTTTACTTACCGTTAATTTGTTCACCATCATGCGACTATATCGTAATGAGAAGAAAATTGAATTCGATAATTAATATACTTTCAATTTAACAACCCATCTGCGTCACACAAAAATAAAATACCATTTCATTTTAATTGACCAGTAGCAATCAATTATGAATAATAGAATGATATTGAATAAGGAGATTTTTCATGCAAGCGAATTGTATTGCCATCATTGGTGAATGTATGGTCGAGTTACAAAAAACAGGTGATGCGACCTATAAGCAAAGCTTTGGCGGCGACACACTAAATACTGCATTGTACCTTTCACGGTTAACCCACTCGCATCAATTAACTACTTCGTATGTTACGGGGTTAGGTAAAGATCCATTCAGTGTTGCGATGTTAGACTCATGGCAACAAGAAAATATCAATACCGATTTTGTCCATATTTCGGACACTAAACTGCCAGGGCTGTATTCAATTTCAACCACACCAGATGGTGAGCGCACGTTCCAATACTGGCGTAATGATGCCGCAGCGCGTTACTGGTTACTGGAAAAAACAACTGATGCTGTCATCGGCTCATTAAGTCAAAATCAACTGATTTACTTAAGTGGTGTTAGTCTGGCAATTTTACCGGCTGAAGCCTTAGATAAACTTTTTACTATTTTAACTGCATGTAAAGCCAAAGGTTGCAAAGTTGCCTTTGATAACAACTATCGTCCGGCTTTATGGGAAACAAAAACACAAGCACAGCAGGCTTACCGCACTATGCTGAAATTAACCGATATTGCTTTTCTCACTTATGATGATGAACAAATGCTATATGGTGATATTTCTGAACAACAAACGATTGAACGTAGCCAAGCCTTAGGTGTGAGCGAAATTGTGATCAAGCGTGGCGCACAAGCTTGCTTTGTAATAACCGTCGATCAATGTATTGAGGTCGCACCGAAGCCGGTAAGTGGCATTATTGATACGACCGCCGCCGGTGATTCATTTAGCGCAGGTTATTTAGCCAAACGCTTACTCGGTGGCACGATAGAACAATCGGCACAAATGGGACACACATTAGCGGGCACGGTTATCTGCTTTCCGGGGGCCATTATTCCAAGCGATAAAATGCCAGCACTTAACTAATCAATATTTATTTTTTTAAATTCCAGCAAGGATCCAAAATGAAAACCTTAAATCAACGCCTTAGTAAAATTAAAGTTGTACCTGTGATCGCGATTCATGATGCAGACAAAGCCGTTAAGCTCGCGCAAGTACTGGTTGAAAACGGGCTCCCATGCGCAGAAGTCACCTTTCGCACACCCGCAGCAGCCCAAGCGATAAAAAATATGCGTGCGGCTTATCCTGACATGTTAATTGGCTCTGGTACCGTTTTAACTGCAAAGCAAGTAGATGAATCAATTGAAGCCGGTGTGGATTTTATAGTTAGCCCAGGCTTTAATCCAACCACAGTCAAATATTGTCAGCAACGTGGCGTACCAATCATTCCTGGTGTCAATAACCCAAGCCTGGTTGAGCAAGCGATGGAGATGGGCTTACACACTTTGAAGTTTTTTCCAGCGGAGCCCTCTGGTGGCGTGAATATGCTGAAAGCCTTAACCGCGGTTTACCCTATTACCTTTATGCCAACAGGTGGAGTGAATCCTAAAAACGTCAATGATTACCTCGCGATCCCAGCGGTTATTGCTTGTGGGGGGACTTGGATGATCCCGAACGATTTAATCGAGAATGAAAAATGGGATGAGTTAGCAAAATTAATTGCCGAAGTGGCGACTGTTTTAAAATAGCATATCCTTTTGGCCTAAATACTGAATTGTAATGCCATGTGATTTTGACCTTTCGTCAAAGCAGACATGGCATTTTTATTTTCATACACACTCAGCATTTTAACTCCTCTCTCCTTTTTTATCTGCTTCCTTAGTTCAACACCAGTAACAACTTTCATTCTTATCTAGACATTTAGTTCGTTAGTAATGTCACATTTTCGCCTTAAAAACATGAAAAAGAACAGTGTTGATATATAATTAAACCATCATTTCAATAATTAAAGCTAACATTTTTAATTATTGACTTAATTACTCTGAAAATAAGAAAAGGACGACAAATGAAAAAGTCACTACTTGCTACTGCAATTTTAGCTTCAACTTGCTTTTTTTCTAACGCACTTTATGCCGCCGATATTAACTTTATCTCTTACGATGGCGACATTCTTGCGAAAAATAAAGCTGAACTGACTGACAGTAACCCTGCTCTCAAAAAATTAGTCTCGCTAGCCAATAAAGCTTTAAAGGTTGAAATCGATCCCGTAACCAACAAAACGTTAGTTTCTGCCAGTGGTGACAAGCATGATTACTTCAGTTTCGGTCCTTACTGGTGGCCAAACCCAGACACCAAAGATGGATTACCTTATATTCGTCGTGATGGTGAATACAACATGGATACTAAAACGGCTGCTACTGATAAAATGCGCATGATCCGTTTCGCTAAAGATGTGGAAAACTTGGGTCTCGCTTATTATTTTACCGATAATAAAGCTTATGCAGAAAAAGCAAAGCAGCAACTTGATGCATGGTTTGTTAATCCAAAAACAAGAATGAATCCAAATATGGATCACGCACAAGCGATCCCTGGACGTGTCGACGGTCGTGGTATTGGTATTATTGACAGCCGTCTATTAATTGGCGTGATGGATTCAGTAGAAATGATACGTCCAACCATGACAGATAAAGAATACAACGCCGTGGTGAAATGGTATGCCGACTTCCGAGATTGGCTAGTGACAAGCCGTAATGGATTTGAAGAAGATAACTGGCATAACAATCACGGCTCATGGTATGACGCACAAGTGGTGGCATTCTCATTATTTACACATGATATGGACCTTGCTAAAAAACGTTTAGAAATCACACAAATGCGTCGAATCGGTGGGCAATTCGATATTGAAGGAAAGCAAGGTGCTGAGCTAGAACGTACTAAGCCTTGGCACTATTCTAACTTTAACCTTGAAGCATATAATTTATTAGGCCGTTACGGTGAACTTGCTAAAGTTGATGTATGGAACTACAGCATCGATAAACACTCACTGCAAAATGGTTATAACTTTGTCGCAAAAAATGTGGTTAATACCGACACTTGGGATTACAAAGGCCTAAAAGAACGTGACGTAAATATTGCGTACGAGAACATGCTAAACGCTAAACGCGCTTATAAAGACCCAATTTTCGATAAAGCGGTAGAAAAACTAGAGTCCGCGAATAAGTCCGACATCGAAAACCTGCTTTATAAATAAGACTAAATAGAATTAGATAAGAAGCATAAGCGGAGCCCTCACTCTTGTAGAAATAGTGAGGGCTCAATAAATAGCCGTTTTCGATTCAACGATAGCACATAAGCTTTAGGTACAAAGCATGACGACCACATACATCCATAATGATTTCTTACTGCAAAATGAAACGGCCAAAAAGCTATACCATACTTACGCCAAATGCCTACCTATCATTGATTATCACAATCATCTTGATGCAAAAGAGATTTATTTAAATAGCCAATTAAACACTATCAGTCAAGCTTGGTTAAGTGATGATCATTATTTATGGCGAGCAATGCGCAGTAATGGCATCGATGAATATTTTATTACTGGTCAAGCCACCGAGTTTGAAAAGTTTCAATGTTGGTGTGAGTGCGTACCTTACTTAATTGGTAACCCACTTTACGTTTGGTCTCACCTAGAGCTCAAACGCTATTTTGAAATTGATACTCTAATCCAACCTGAAAATGTACACGTGCTCTGGCAGAATTGTAATGCTCAACTAGCTCAACCTGACTTTAAGATCCGCCAAATCATTGAGCGTTCTAATGTTGATATTCTCTGTACCACCGACAGTCCATTGAGTGATCTCAAGTATCATCAATTACTGGCACAGTCGAATTTCAGCAGTAAAGTGTTACCAACCTTTCGCAGTGATGATGTTTCTCAAGTAGAAAACGAATATAAATTCAAAGATATTGTGAACCAACTTTCTCTAAAGTGTGATCAACCAATTAAAAATTTTAGCGACTATTTAGCCGCATTATCTCAACGTGTTGAGTTTTTCCATCAACAAGGTTGTCGCTTATCTGATTTAGGCTTAAAGAAAGTACATTTCACACAGTCAACACCTCACGAACTTGAAACTGCTTTCTCTAAAGTACTATCTCTATCATCCCTTACCCAGAAGCAAACCAAGCAATTAGAAAGTGCCATTTTTTTACATTTAGGCAAGATATATCATCAATACGGTTGGACAATGCAGTTACATATTGGCGTACACACTAACGTCAATACTCGCCGCTTTAACCAAGTCGGTGCAGGGACCGGATTTAGCGTGATGAATGATGAGCCTATTGTTGAAAATGTATGTTTGTTGCTTGATCAGTTAGATCAAAAAAACGCGCTTCCACAAACCATTTTATATAGCCTTAACCCTAAAGATTTCGAACCATTAGCATGTATTTTAGGTGCATTTCAAAACACCGATCATCAATCAAACAGCACCAAGACACAAAACACCACCGGAGTGAGTAAAATTCAACTCGGTCCAGCCTGGTGGTTTAACGATCATAGAGATGGCATGGAAAAACAACTCAAAACACTCGCAAACTTAGGTTCGCTCAGCCGTTTTATTGGCATGTTGACCGATTCTCGTAATGTGTTTTCGCTTTCAAGGCACGAATATTTTAGACGAGTGTTATGCAATCTCATTGGTGATTGGGTTGAGAAAGGGGAAATGCCTAATGACGAAACCTTACTCAAAAATACCATTGAAAATATCTGTTATCACAATGCAAAGGCCTATTTTCGCTTTTAAAGAGTCCCTTTCCATTAACTAAAGAATCTAGCAAACCAAAGAATTAGGTGAATTATGCTGCAATTTAACGCACAAGAAATGGCAAAAATCAAAAATAAAGCCACGCCCGATATTATTCAACGACTGATCGATGATAATCAAGTCGTATTGTCATCCGATATTTTAGTTCCACCCGATGCTCGTGCGACTTGGAATTTGTATTATTTTTGTCCAGAACACTCGGTACGATTAGATTGGCAACGGGATAAACCAACCGAACATTGCTGCCCTGTCGATGGTAAAATTTTTATGGGTGAACCTTATGATGGAGCGTGGTGGCGTGGACTCAATGGACTTAATGCTAAAGCCTGCAACGAGCTAGGTTTATTGTGGCATTTAACTGGCGAAGACCATTACTTTAACAAAGTCCGTGAAATTTTACTTGGTTATGCGAAGTACTACCCTGATTATGAAGAGCACGGCGGTATTCCTTATAACGGCCCAGGCAAAGCAAACGCACAAACTTTATGTGAAGCAAACTGTAATCTCGACTTTGCCCGAGGTTATGACTTTATCCGCCAAGCTTTAAATGCAGAAGATCGTGTCTACATTGAAACCCGCTTGTTATGTGAAGGTGCTGAGTTTTTAATGCAACATCGTAGCGATCAATTACATAATCATGAAATGAAGATTAGCGCAACTGTTGGGGTTATTGGGTTAATCGTCAATAAACCCGACTATATTGAGTTTGCGCTAAATTCTAACTATGGCCTAATCTATCAACTTGAACACGGCGTCAATCAAGATGGCTTTTGGTTTGAAGGATCCATTCATTATCATTACTATGCATTACAAGCTTTGTTAGCATTTGAGAAAATTGCTTATCACACCGCTTATTCGGTTAAACTGCAACCTAATTACCATAAAATGTTAGCGTTTCCATTACAGTTAATCAGCGCAACAGGTGACTTCCCTCGCCTAAATGATTGCATTGCAGGGCAAGAAAAATTAAATCACACTCATATATTTGAATTTGCTTACCAACAATTTAACGATCCAGTCTTCGCTAAAGCATTGAGTACTATTTATAAAGATACGCCTCGAAATAGTATTGAAACGTTATTATATGGTGTCGATCAGTTGCCAGCTTCGGAACCTATCGCTTGTCATACTATTCACGCACCGTTATCAGGGCTGACCATACTTCATAATGAAGCAAGCCAAAACATGATGTTACTCAAGCATAGTCCCTATGGTGGTGAACACGATCACTATGACCGTTTAGGTATTATTCTATGTCGCCAAGGAAAAGAAATTATTCCCGATCTTGGAACTACCGGGTATGGCGCAGAAATGCATTATGGTTATTATAAAAATACTGCCACTCATAATACGTTAGCCGTTAATCAAAAAAACCAACCACCGGCGAATCCAACCACCGAAAATTTCCAACAAACGGACCAATCAACTTACATAAGCACCCAAGTTGATTGGTCGAAACCCATTAAAGAACTTGATAGTCATACCATTGTTCAATGGGATGATGACGCTTATAAAAATGTCACTTTCCGTCGCAGTATTTTATGGTTAACCGATGACGACATACTTAGTAACGTAGCGATTGATATTAGTCAAATTAGCAATCCATATCAGCAACAGTTAGATTTAAACTGGCATATTCGTGGTCACTTTGAGCCAAACCAACAATCAGCTAAATTCAAAGCCATCGCCACACCATTTGACGGTCCTTTGCACCGTATGACTGACTGTCATGTTCATCAATTAACTCAAGTTACGCCATATCGCTTTGCGATCGCAGAGCAAGCAGATTTCAATATGCACATTTTTGCCCAGCAAGAATGTGAAATTCTAACTGGGCAAGCGCCAGATAATCCTGCAACAAGCAATTTAAGTTACTTAATGCTCAGAAACCAAGACTTACACTTTAATGCAGTTGCGGTACATGACTTAAGTATTGATGAACCAATAATAGTAAAAAATATTTCTTGGCAAGATGAGTACTTAACCGTTGAACTCATTCGCAGTAATGTCACTAGTGAAATACTGATTAATCTATCGAACCACACCGTTACAGTTAAATAATCGACATTTACCCATAAATATTGATCCAATGCCTACCTATAAAGTAGGCATTTTTCATTTAGACTATAAAAAATAAAATGCTGAGATCACCGCTCTTTGAACCATCAATTGACCAACGCACTTTGCCTCATAGCAAAGTCATTAAAGAAAAAATGTATGTTTTATAATATCGACATTGCAAAATTGGCTTTCAATAACTCAACTCCACTAACTCTCTGTTTATGTGAATAAAGAATTAGATCAAAAACAAGTTACTCATTCTTCCCAAACACGATCAAGATCACAATACAAGACAACGACAGATAAATGAACCGTCGTTTTGATTACGATCACATCTAAGTTTATTTTTTACAGCTAACATTAATTAAAATTAAAACAACGTTTCAGGATGAAATTATGAACTATGATTACCTTGTGATAGCAGGATACTTCTGCTTAATGATCTTTATCTCATTGATCTTCAAAAAAATGGCCAGTAACAGTACCAGTGACTATTTCCGCGGTGGGGGTAAAATGCTCTGGTGGATGGTTGGTGCTACAGCCTTTATGACACAGTTTTCTGCATGGACTTTCACTGGTGCAGCAGGAAAAGCCTTCAGTGACGGCTTTGCTGTTGTTGGTGTCTTCATCGGTAATATATTAGCTTATTTTGTTGCTTACCTTTATTTTGCACGTCGCTTTCGTCAAATGCGCGTCGATACACCAACAGAAGCGATTCGCCGTCGCTTTGATAGTAACAGCGAACAGTTCTTCACTTGGATTATCATCCCATTAAGTATCATTACAGGTGGGGTATGGTTAAATGGTTTAAGTATCTTTGCTTCTGCAGTTTTTAATGCCGATATCGTAACGACAATTTGGATAACAGGTATTGCCGTACTGCTTATTTCATTACTCAGTGGTGCATGGGGTGTTGTTGCCTCTGATTTCATTCAAACACTAGTCATTGCTATCGTATCGGTTGCTTGTGCTATTGTGGCATTGATTGCTGTAGGCGGTCCAACCGAAATAGTTACTAATTTCCCTTCAGGTTTCTTTATTGGCCCTGATATGAACTACCCAATTTTAATTGTTTGTTCATTCTTATTCTTTATCGTTAAACAATTACAAAGCATTAATAACATGCAAGATTCTTACCGCTTTTTAAATGCGAAAGATTCTAAAAATTCCAACAAAGCTGCACTGATGGCCGGTTTTATGATGCTAGTCGGCACAATCATTTGGTTTATCCCGTCATGGGCATCAGCAATTCTATATCCTGATGCTGCGGCTCAATACCCAGAACTTGGTGCAAAAGCACGTGATGCGGTTTATTTAGTCTTTGCTCGTGAAGCAATGCCAATAGGCACTGTGGGCTTACTGATGGCTGGTCTGTTTGCTGCTACCATGTCTTCAATGGACTCTGCTCTTAACCGTAACTCGGGTATTTTTGTTCGTAGCTTCTACGCCACAATCATTCGCAAAGGTCAAGCATCAGATAGGGAACAATTACGCGCGGGTCAAATTACCTGCGTAATAAACGGACTGCTTGTCATTTTGATGGCGCAATTTTTCACTTCACTAAAAGAACTTAGCTTATTTGACCTAATGATGCAGGTGTCAACCTTGCTTCAAGGTCCAATCCTGGTTCCTCTTTGTTTTGGTATTTTCATCCGTAAAACACCAAACTGGGCACCTTGGGCGACAGTATTGTTTGGTGCCTTTGTTTCTTACCTTGTTCTTAACGTATTTACACCGCAAGTCGTCGGTGCTTGGTTTGGCTTAGATAACCTAACAGGCCGTGAGATCTCTGAGTTCCGTACCACTATCACTATAGTAGCGCATCTGGTTCTGACCGCTGGTTTCTTCTGTGCTTCCACTTTGTTCTACAAAGAAGAAAAAAATACGAATCTAGCAGTCCAAGAAGAATTCTTCAAAGATGTAGAGACTGAATGTATAGCGGTAGAAGGGCAAGATATTGTTGACCGTATGCAGCGCCAAAAATTAGGTACACTTGTCATGTATATGGGTTTCGGGTTAACCGCAATGGTCTTAATCCCGAACCCAATGTGGGGCCGACTATTATTCTTAGCATGTGCCGCTACCATTCTTCTCTTAGGTTACTTACTAAAAAGAAGTGCACGGATGGATAGTACAGAAGGTTTAAATAAAGTCTCTAATTAATCCTAGCTAAACTAAAGTGACCAAAAACTCTGAGAGCGTTCAGAATTATTGGTCATTTTTTTGATCCGAATACCTTCAGAGCATTGTCGGGGTATCGTAAGTTTTATCGCCTAATATATCAGAATTGTTCGAAGTGTTTGATTTAACAAATTTGGTAGAACTTCTTCGTCACTGATATTTGATAAAGATTATTCTATCCCTAATAATTTCATGGGTAGCGATATCTACGCCTCGTTATAATTTATGCCATATCCTACGCTTCCCATCAGTTCCATGCTTACTTTCATTCTATTCATGGATTGCTTCTCATCAATCTAGAAAATCAATGAGCCACGTTTAATAAGCGATTACTTCCCATTTTTTGGTTTTATCGCGAGATTCTGGTACGAATATGACAGTTAAATGCGAAGTAAATTATCTGATAATCACTCCCATGTTTAATCTAAGACAAATACAAAACAGAGCCACTATCCGTTCAAAAATGAAACTAAAATTAATTCAAAATTAAAAATATGATTAACCTCACTTTTTTAAAACACAATTTCAACTATGATTGAAATTGTGTTTTAAAAGAGGCGTGGTTATTTAACTAACTCAAAAAGACCTTATGATAAAATTAATAAAATGGCCATATTGACACTTTAGGATACGTTATGTTTTTAACGCCCTTAACTTTTAAGGACAAATAATTATCATGACTGGTTGTTATAAAATAGTGATAAAGCTTAAATGGTTATCTTAACGGCAAGACCTATTTAGGCACTAATATAAATTAAAATAACGAAAGGATCTCAACAATGTTAAATATGAAAAAAGTATTCCTCATCACTTCAGCAATTATGCTTGCTTCTACTGCAGTAAACGCAACTGCAGCTTCTTTAGATTATCGACATGAATATAAGTTTGGCACAAACCAAAATGCTGATCGTATAAAAATTGGGGGTAGTACTAAAACCGAAACAGGCCAACACAACTACAGTGTTGAAATGAAATTTTTTGGTAAAACAGGTAACTATGCCTATAACGAATTAGAGCGTGGTGATTCTGAGTTTGTATACTCATATAAATACAACATCAATGAACACTGGTATATTGAACCTGGGATGCCTATCACCTTTGGTGAAGATAAAACCACCTATAAACCACAAGTTCGTGTTGGTTATGCATTTGATTCAGGTATCGTCGCTAAATTACGTTACCGCCATGAGTTTCAAGATTATACTGAAAATAAAAATAATGGAGATACATGGCAAAAAGGTAAAATCACCGCTAACTTGGATTATACATGGAATAACATGATCCAAATGACCTTTGAAGCCAACTATGAAATTTCTTATGAAGATGAATACAAACTATGGGATGATGGTAAAACCGGATATGATTATGATTTAAAACTTGGTTGGAAGAATTCATCAAACTGGCGTCCATATGTTCAATTTGGTAACGTTGGTGTCTCATCAAGAACAGACCAACGCCAATTACGTAGCCGTGTTGGTATAGTCTATAGCTTCTAATATTTATATTTTTATAAGTCCATATTAAACTCATATAAAAATGTTATTTTTACGTATGAAAATAATTCCTTAACATTTATCACACTTTATCATTGTTATCAAATTTTATGGGTAGATATTCATTCTTATTTTGCCGTTACGAAATGGATTAACATTTATCATAGGGATGATTGGATAGGGATTTGTAAATAACAAATTAAATGGAAGAAACGTTATACAACGTTGAATTAAAAACTTAGGATGATGATATGAAACTGAAAAAAATAGTAACTCTAATGTCTGCCGCTTTTTTAGTTACCGGTTTAAGTGCTTGTAACTTAGATGGTGCGAGTAATGATGACAATGGAGGTGATACACCAGCACCAACTCCAGATGAGATATCTCTTTTAACTGGCGGTCTTTGGCAAATTAGTGGTTCAGAAGCTTCATATAGTAATGGTTTATCTGCAGATCCTGAAGATTTACCGAATATTTACGTTTTTGATGGCAATAATCAACGATATTATAATGATGATGATGATTTTGGTACCTATACCATAACCACAACACCATATATTGATGATCCAGAAGCTAAAACCTTGCAATTTGACTACTATGCTACCAACAATCCAACTGAACCAACCAATGTTAGTGATGGCACTTATACTGTTTCAAATGGAATCTTAACAATTGATAGTGGAAGTTTTGGCACGCTGACCGGTACCGACCAAGTGGATAATGCAGCAGTCAATAAGGCTGTATCTGACGCTAATGCTGATGCTGGAATCAATAATGTAGTTAAAATTGTTGATACAAAGACAGACGATACTGGTGAATTGCGTCTCCAATTAGCAGACTCATCAACCGGAGCTAAGGTTGATCATATCAGTTCAGGAAAATTCACACTCGATTTAGTTTATCAACCAGACTTAACTATAGAACCACCTGAAAAAGCAAGTAATAATGCTTATATCTCTTTCTATGCATCAAGCACAAAACAGGCAAATTTGTATTCTGAAATAGTATTAGGTGATGGGAGAATTCAATATCGCAATGCAAGTGGCGATATCACTGATACTGGCGGCACTTTTAAAGAAGGTGAAAAATTAGCCATCGAGGCAAATTGGGATTCAGGTCAGTTTACATTTACCATTAACGGAACAACATACTTAACTGATGTCACCGATGCGGTAAATGAAAATCAACCTGTTACGGTTATTTCAGTTCGACTTGGTAATCAGAGTGACACGTCGAACTATGAAGTGCTTGCTGATAACTTCCAAGTTTATAGCAATGATACAGTAATATTTGAAGATAATTTTGATGGCTACCCAGTAGGACAAGCATTAACAGGAAATCCATATAATAGTAGTACCTCTGAAGCAACTGTCATTAGTGGTAGCACTGATGATACTGGCGACGATAATGATACTGGCGACAATGTTACTGATAATTTTGATAGTTACACTGTGGGAGAAAATATTAGCTCCGTAAATTCCGCTTGGTCAGAATTTAAAACCGCTGCAGATACAAATAACGCTAGCCAATCACTAGCTGTAATTAGTGATGATCAAGCAAAAAGTGGATCAAATTCTCTATTGCTCTCAGATCGAGACAATTCAGATAAACCATTTGCCGTTCGTAAGTTTGCAGCTCCGGCAACAACTGGCTCCATATCTTTCGATGCTTATATACCAAGCGGAAATGATACAACAACTTATATAAATGTCGGTACAGGTGAAAGTAATAGTGACCGTTACTTTGAATTAAGATTGTCAGCTGGTGGTAGTGTTGAAGTTGCGGCAGAAGTAAACGAAAAAGTTGATTCTATCGACAGGGACGCTTGGAATTCTTTTACTCTAGCTTGGGATGATGGGGCAATTACCGTTTATCTCAACGGCAAAATTATTAAAAAGATGCAGCAATCCGAGACTGGTTTGGCTTCTGAAATCCCATCACAATTGACCTTATACTCTGGTAACACTCAGAGCGAGAATAATAAAGCCTATTTTGATAATATTGATTCGGATTTATTTTAATTTTTTGTTAAAAAACTATCGCGTAGGATGAGACGTTAGCGACTAAAAAATGCCTAATTTAAGCCAAAATTGACTTAAATTAGGCATACTCATTGAGTAATAATATTTACAATCCTCAAAGCGTCTAGTTACGTCAATCTTTCTTTGAAAATTGCATGGTCCTTTCTGTCTTTCAAACACTACTCTGACGAAGCATTTTCAATGCACTAATTGCTTTATCGTGCCATCAATTCTGTTTTCTAGAGCAACTAAAATCCAATCTGTAGTTCTTGCGGTTCGGTGTTTGAGGCATTGACTTAACACTTCCACAATCCCTGTTGATATAGCCTCTAAAAATTCATGCTCTCGATGATAAAATTGCGGCCACATGTCGGTGCGCTCTTTTAACATCCAGTAAATTTCAGGTTTAAAATTGACAATGTCTTCTAATGCCAATGATTCAAAGTAAGGACTTTGGATAACATCAAAACACAAACTCGTACAATGAATAGCAAGCGGTGAATAAATCACAAATCACCTCCAAGTGCTAAAAAGGCTTCAAACGCACTACCATCACGACGCGTGAGATTTGGCACATACCGTGAGTACACCCGAAACAACATGGTGGTGGTTGTATGCCCCATTTGATGCGCTATCCACTCAGGCGCCTCCCCTGCAGCAAGCAGTAAGGTCGCAAAGGTATGCCGAGTTTGGTACGGGTTTCTGGCTTTTAACCCTACCGACTCCAGTAGTGGGTACCAGACAGACCGAGAGACCACTTGATAATTGAGCGGTAAGCCTTTTTTGTTGGTAAAGACAAAAGGTTGTTTGGAATGACACGTTTGTTTATGTTCAATCAAGGCTTGAACCACACGGTCGGCCAAATCAATGGTTCGATATGAACCATCAGTTTTTACAGGACTGATAATACCTCGCACCAAACTTTGGCTGACAGTGAGCTGTTTACGCTCAAGATCGACTTGTTTCCACGTTAAACCATCAATCTCACCTGTCCTCAGTCCTGTGTAAAAACGAATGATGTAATAATTTTTAAACTCCTTCGGTGCACCTTGGATGATTTTCTCCACTTCTTGCAAATTAAATGGGTCCACTTCGGTTCTTGGGACTTTTAAGGCTTTAATATTTTTCCAAGGCGACGTAAACTCATATCGATCGGCGGCTTCGTTAAGCATCATTCGTAGCGGTGTCATAATATGATTTATCCGTGATGGTGATAGAGCCTGACCTTTTCGAGTTTGAACTTTGGCGAGATCGGTTCGAAAAGATAGAATGTCTTGTTTAGTGATGGCGCTGATCTTCTTTTTGCCAAATCGAGGCAATATATGAGAATCCAATATTCCCCGCATTGAAACCTGGTGGCTTGGCCGCCATTCCACTTCCATTTCTTTAAACCAGATATCAGCAAACCCAGCGAGTCGTGGTGAAGCAACGGCATTATGATAAGACTTCGATTCATTCTTCTTACCGTTGAGCTCAGCAAACTTTTTGGCATTATTGCTGTTTGGGAAGTAATCAGAGTAATCAAAGGCATTGGTGATAATTTCGGCTTCAATGCGCTTTAATAACAAAGTCATTCTTTTCTGGTTCTGCTTGGTATTTTCTAATTGTGTGTATTCCCTACAACGTTGCCCTAAATATCGAAAATCAAAATAAAGCTTATTATTTTTAACATTAACTGAACCCATAATTTTACCCTCACATTCCAACCAATAAAGTATCTAGTGATACACCATTTAACATTTCATCTTCTATGCGTTCCCAGATGTATAAAATCTTCCGTCCACCAAATGGACGAACATAATGAACCCCTTCAAAAAGAACAGAGTCTTTCAATTGCTCTCGAATCGTTCTCTGATCATATTTGATTGCTACAGATAACTCTTTCGTAGTTAGGTATGTATATGACATAATCAAAACCTCTCTTATTAGCATCAATATGATGCGCTAGAGATACAATAACACGTAATTGACACCTGTCAATACCATTTTGTATCTTTAGAGAAACATTTAAGGTCTTTAAAGAATGATTACTTGTAATCTCTCAACTTTGTTGGGTGCTCGAAAATTAAAAATATCTGACGTTGTAAGGGAAACTGGAATTAACAGAAGTACGATTACTCGCCTCTATCATGAAACAAATAATCGTATTGATTTTGATACTCTTGAGAAACTGTGTCGATTTTTAGATTGTGAGGTCGGTGAACTTTTAGAAGTGACGGATTCAGAAGATTCCGATTAGATTTTTTAATATTGAGCTGATGAAAATGGCTGATCTAGACTGAAGGTATGAATTTTAGTCGTGGTCTACATTTGGTCCCTATATGGTCCCTAGCTCTATTTTAACTCAGAACGAAATGGGTTCCTCAAACACCAGACGTGCAAAATCACTCAATAAAGAGTGTTATTTTTCAATGGGTTATATTGGAATTGTGTTGCAAAAATAGTTGGAGCGTGCGGCGGGAATCGAACCCGCATCATCAGCTTGGAAGGCTGAGGTAATAGCCATTATACGACGCACGCTTACTAGGTAAGCTGTCTCTTGAAGACGGGAGTTACTATGCCACAACCGAGAGAAAAAAAAAGCCCTTTTATGCAGATTTTTGTTCAAGTGCGCACAATATAATCAAACAGTTATAACCTGCCGATAATTCAACCGCCTTTTGGTGGTATCGAGCGCATTTTTAAGTCATAAGATCAAAATAGCCGCTGATGCATTTTCTGCATTCGCGGCTATTTATCACTAAGTATTGTGTAAACTATTCTGCTAATTGTTTCACTTTATCTGCTTTCTCGTTGCCTAACCATACGGTGAATACTCCCCACCATAAAGACAAAACAACGGCCCCTAGGAATAAGCCGATAATACCAGCGAACATCATTCCACCTAGAGAGCCGATCACCACGATAGGCATGGGAACCATGGAGCCACGACCCATTAATAATGGTTTAAGTAAATTATCGGCTAAGCCTGCTAATAGCCCCCACACAGTAAAAATAATAAATGAAGTGGTATCAGCGGTGAAGTACATATAACCAAACAATGGCAGTAAGGGTAAAATCGCGGGTAATTGCGCAATGCATAAGACTAACACCAGTAAACTTATCAGCCCTGCTGCCGGTATATGAAAGGTAAATAAGGCTGCACTGATAATGGCGCTTTGAATAAACGCTACCCCAATCACTCCCACTAATACACTACGAATTATGCTCGCAAGCATGTTGGCCCAGTTCTTACCATGATCACCAGCACTGCGCTCAAATACCTTCGTTACGACAACAGAAATAGGCTCACTTGCCGCCATAAACACACCCGCGATTACCAGTGATAGCAAGAACATGATCAAGCTACCTAACCCGCTACCAAACGTCGATAGCATTTGAGTTAATACCATTTTGATTTGTGGCAAAAACTGAATCATTAACTCTTTAATATGCAGTGTTAAGTAAGTTAAGCCTTCAAAAAGGCGTTCACCAATGAACGGCCATTCTTTGATTTCAACATTTGGCGTCCAATTTTTAAGTTCTCCTGATGTCGCCATATTGGTGAAATACATCAAACCATCGTAAATAGACGTTGAAATCATGGCGAATGGTACGATCAATATCACAATGCTAACAATCGTCACAATCGTTGCAGCAACGGTTCGGTTACTGCGAATACGATGTGTCAGCATATTCACTACAGGGTTAAGTGCCACAGCAATGATCGCGCCCCAAAGTACCGGTAAAATAAAAGGTTGAACAATGTGGTACGTGCCCCACACCAGAATAAAGATCAAACCAATACGGATGGCAGACTCAACCATGTTATTAACAAACAGGCGAGATGCTTCATCAATGGGTTTCATAAAGATGGATTCCTTTAAAGAGAAGACTAAAGATTAACTGATTAAAATATAGGTTATTCTACCCTTGAAAGCATTTGGTTGTGGCTTTTTTCCCATGGCAATATCTACTTGTGACATTCATTAATACAAAGTAAGCATATCCCTACTTCCTCCCATTCTACTCACTATGTGTTTATCCAACAGTTTTTGAACTCGATCATTAAATTCGGTCATTTTTCAGTAAAATGGAGGGCATCGCGCCCTCCATTATTTATCTCTCTATTTCATTAACGCAAGATGGGATATTTACGTAATAAACTGGCAAGAACCAGCATTGAAACTAAGCCGATGACAGAGGCCACATAACCAACATTGGGTAAGCCTAGATGGATAATAACTTTACCTCCCAACAATGCCCCCGCTCCAATACCTAAATTAATAATGCCTGAGTACATCGACATGATGACTTCAAATGCATCATTATCAATGTTGAATACTTTCACTTGCATCGTCACCGGTACTAGCATCATCACAACACCCCAGACGAAAATCAAACCACTGATGCCCCACGCTGACTGAGCGACAAGACTAAGTAATATCATGCATATCACCAGTAAAATACCGCTCCCAACTAGCATCAAAGTGTTATGTTTTTCACCCCAGATACCGAACATCACACTCCCCACAATTCCTGCACCGCCAAACAATAGCAGTAAGAAAGTCGTAAAGTAGCTATTGGCTTGGCCAACTTGATGCATAAAAGGTTCGATATAACTGTAACTAGAATAGTGTGCCGTAAAGACTAAGAAGGTGAATAAGTAGGCACCAATCAATACTGGCTTCTTAAATACCGCCGCTAAGCTTTTTAGATTCCCGGCTGATACACTTGGTAACTTAGGCAATAATTTCGCGAGTAGCAGCATCATGACAAAAGCGACGAAACCAATCACGGCAAAAGTTGTTCGCCAGCCAAACCATTGACCAATCAAACGTCCAAGCGGTACACCAAGCACCATTGCTAAAGAAGTACCTGTCGCTAATACACTCAGTGCAAAAGTCTTCTTACCCGCTGGAGCGACTCGTATTGCAATCGCAGCGGCTATCGACCAAAAAATGGCATGAGAAAGGGCAATGCCTATACGGCTTATCACCAAGACAGGAAAGCTCCATGCAACTACTGACAGAATATGGCTGGCAGAAAACACGCCAAATAAGCACAGTAGTAATGTCTTACGCTCAACTTTGCGAGTCAGTAGCATTAAAGGCAGTGAGAATAGCGCCACCACCCAAGCATAAATCGTCAACATCCAGCCCACTTTCGCGGTAGTAATATCAAAGCTCTGAGCGATATCCGTTAAAATGCCAACAGGCACAAACTCAGTGGTATTAAAGATAAAAGCACTAAAACCCATCGCCAATACTTGTAAATATTGTTGATGACGAGGCACTCTTTCGGTCATGTTCAGGATCCTGACAATAAAGGGATATGTGATATGGGTCACACATATTAGCACTGTCGTTTTTAAATAGCTTGAGGGGATAAACAATATTTTTGTATTTATTTTTACTATGTATTAGATGGTATTTTTTACAAAAAAGATGCCTTCTGATTACTAAACCTCATTTCGTCATAATAATGCCAATTTTAAGACGTTTTTAGAATTTGGGCTTCTTTAATTAACGGAGTAACATAACCCTCCTTTTGTGATTTTCTTTACACTCTCACTTTACAATAAGGTCTAATATGGCTTCGGCATTTAAAGCCACTTTTCGTTCTCTAAAATTCTTTAATTATCGCCTTTGGGCTATTGGTGCGTTAGTTTCTAACATTGGTACTTGGATGCAGCGTACTGCCCAAGATTGGTTAGTATTGACAGAATTAACTCAGCATAATGCCACTGCAGTCGGCATTGTGATGTCATTACAATTTGGCCCACACGCGTTATTTTTACCCTTTTCAGGCTATATTGCCGATCAGTTTGATCGCCGCAAAGTGTTGATTATCACTCAATCATTATTGGCTCTATTACCGTTATTGCTCGGCATTCTCACATTAACAGGCCATATTGAACTATGGCACGTGTATATTTTCGCTTTCATTCTAGGCTGTACCACCGCCATTGATGCCCCGGTAAGACAAACCTTTGTGACTGAACTCGTCAGCGATAAGGACCTTTCCAATGCCGTAGCACTCAACTCGACCTCATTTAATTCTGCCCGCATGATTGGCCCTTCTCTGGCAGCATTACTGATCGCGGGAATTGGGACTGGCTGGGTATTTATCGTTAACGCCCTTTCTTTTATTGGCGTCATTTTCTCGTTATTTCACTTTAAACTGGATGAATTGCATCCCAGCACTCGCAGCGCGAAAGGGCCAGGCGCGTTATTAAAAGGTTTCCACTACTCATGGAACCGGCAAGATCTGCGCACCATTTTCTTCATGCTATTTATGATTGGTACTTTCGCGCTTAACTTTCCGATATTCATTTCAACGATGGCGGTTAAGGTATTTGATGTTGGCGTTGGGCAATTCGGCTTATTAACCACATTAATGGCGGTAGGCTCGGTTGCCGGGGCATTATTTTCGGCTCGAAGTGAAGGGCCTAATATGGGCTCTTTGATTTTAGGTTGCAGTGTACTTACCATTGGTTTTGCTATTGCTGCAATTAGCCCAAATTATTGGTTATTTGGTGCTACCTTGATGTTAATCGGTATTTCAGTGCAAACGTTTAATACTTCAAGCAATAGCTTATTACAGCTGACCACCGAACCAAGCATGCGTGGCAGAGTGATTGCGATACGTATGGCAATAGCAATGGGTTGCACGCCAATTGGTGCCCCTATTGTAGGTTGGATAGCCGATCATTACGGCCCAAGGTGGTCACTCGCGTTAGGCGCATTAAGTAGTGCAATGGCGGCGTTGATTGGTGGGTATTACTTTTATAAGCAAAAACAAAACAATCAACACAACACTTAGATTTTACTGACAATAGTTTGCATCGCTCGACTAAACTAAATATCAAACTATCTCAATGGGAAAGGAAAGTCGATGCAAGCAAAGAACATCAAAAATGTCGTATTTGATATTGGTAATGTCATAGTACGCTGGTCACCAATAGAAATCACACGCCTAACATTTGGCGAGGTAAATGATCTTCAACAACGCTCTAATTCCATTTTCCAAAGTGATATTTGGCTAGATTTAAATAAAGGGAAAATCACTGAATCAGAAGCCAAAAAACGTTATCAACAATCTATTGCGCTTTCTGAATCAGAATGTGACCAACTTTTTTATTATGTAAAACAGACTCAAATCTTATTGTATGGGTCAATAGACTTACTCAAGCGAGTGAAAGCCGCTGGCTATAGGGTTTATGCACTGACCGATAACGTCACCGATATTGTCGAACACCTAAAATCTACTTACTCTTTCTGGTCTGAATTTGATGGTACGATCGTATCGGTAGATCTAGGCATCTTGAAACCTCAACCAGAGATCTACCATGCACTATTCAATCAATATGCATTAGAGCCGAAAGAAACGGTATTTATCGACGACATGCCTAATAATGTCAAAGGTGCGGAAAGCACGGGTATGTATGCCATTCAGTTTATCAACTCAAGTCAATGTGAGAAATCTTTAAAAACACTGGGGTTGCTGTTTTAAAACATAAAAAAATCCGAGCCAGCAGACTCGGATTTTTATTATTAAGAACTTATCTTAACGATTAAGCATCGGCACCTTTTGGTGGCTCAAAAGCATGAGTTTCAAGCGCATCACCGACCCACTTCTCAACTTTTACTAACGCTGAGTTTGCAGCACAACCGTTTGATAAACGAGAAGCTGGAATATCTAGCGTCAGTACGTTTGGTCCACCGTTACGGCAAATACCAATTTCAGGATCAAAGTCAGGCCATGCACCTTCATGGATACATACTGAACCTTGCTTGATACGATCAGTAACATCAGCACCGGCTAGAACTTGACCGCGTTGGTTAAACACACGAACCACATCACCAGTTTTAATGCCACGTTTGGCCGCATCATCTTTGTGGATCAGAATTGGCTCTTTACCGGCAATTGCGTACTCTTTACGGATATCAGCATAGTTGAACTGACTGTGTAAACGGTACGCAGAGTGCGCGGTCATTAACTGTAGCTCACCTTCTTTAGCAGAACCTGTGTATTCCGTCGGCTCTAACCATGTTGGGTGCGCTGGGCAATCGGGCAGGTTATAGCTCGCCAATGTTTTTGAATAGATCTCAATTTTACCACTTGGCGTACCAAGAGGGTTCATCGTTGGATCTTCTCTAAACTCAGCGTAACGAACAAACTTAGCGTTCTTCTCATTCCACTTCATTTCAATATACTGGTTTTCTTTCCAGAAATGAGTGAAGTTCGGCATTGCTACACGAGAATTACGACCGCCTTTTTGAGCGATTTGATAGAAGTGGTTCAACCATTCCATCTCATCACGACCTTCAGTATAAACGGCACGACCGCCCTTAAATAGGTGCTCTGATAAATCACCAAACACGTCAAAGTCACTCTTAGACTCATATTGAGACTCTACCGCTTTCTTCATCGGAGATAAGAATTGACTACTGTAATCACCAACCATTGTTAGATCATTACGTTCAAAACTAGAGTTAATTGGCAATACGATATCTGCATGCTTCGCTGCTGCTGTCCAGTAAATTTCAGAAACAACAGAAAGCTCTAGTTTTTGCCATGCACGAGCTAAACGGTTGGTATCTTGATGGTGAGTAAAGTTACCACCACCACACCACCAAACCATCTTGATGTCAGGGTAAGTTAGAGTATGACCATTGTGTTGGTACTGCATGCCTGGGTTTTCTAACGCTTCAGTAATACGAGCAACAGGTAAAGCGTTTACTACGCCTTCGCCAGTGTTAAGCCAAGAGCTCGTGTCGCCACCCGCATTTGCACCCGCATTAATGCTTGATGAAATAGAAGGTAAGATACCAGCATCACGAGCAGGGTTACCACCGTTTGAGTAGTGGTAAGAGAAACCAAAACCACCACCTGGTAAACCAATTTGGCCAAGCATTGCAGCAAGTGTCACGATCATCCAGTGACGTTGCTCACCAAATTGTTGACGCTGCATACCCCAACCGGCCATTAACATGGTGCGGTTTTTAGAGAATACGTCTGCTAATACTTCGATTTGTTTTGCTGGAACACCAGTGATCTTCTCAGCCCAAGCTGAATCTTTAACCACACCATCAGTTTTACCTAATAGGTAGGCGTTAAATTCATTGAAGCCATGCGTGTACTTCTCAATGAATTTGACATCATGCTTGTTATTTTTCACTAACGTATGAGCAATACCCATCGCCAATGCCACATCGGTCATTGGGTTTGGTGCAATCCACTGAGCATTATCACCAAAGAATTCAATCGTTTCAGAGCGAATCGGGTCAATCGCAATAACCGTCTTGCCTGATTTTTTCAACTGATGGAAGAATTCTAGGCCTTGGCCATCTGCTGCAGTCCAAGCAATCTCAAGCGTGTTGATTGGGTTCATTCCCCAAAGAACAACCACATCAGAATGCTCCATGACGACAGGGTAAGTCGTTTGTTGCTCATAAACTTCAATCGAACCAACAACGTAAGGCATGATAACTTGAGCAGCACCTGTCGAGTAGTCACCTAGTGAACCGACATAACCACCAGCAAGCCCCATATAACGTTGTAACAACGTACGAGCATCATGCAATGCGCCACTTGAGTGCCAACCGTAAGAGCCAGCAAAAATACCTTCCGCACCGTATGTTTTACGGATGCGAGAATGCTGCTCATTGACGAGCTTGTAAGCTTCTTCCCAAGAAACACGGACATATTCATCTTTACCACGAACACCTTGTGGATTAGATGGGTTAGCTAAATAACCTTTACGTACCATTGGGTACTTAATACGAGCTCTGGTATGAACTTGTGATGGACCCGTTTGTTGTAAATGGTTTTCTACTGTTTGAGGAAGAGCATTAGTGGTTTTCACTAATTTCCCATCTTTCACTTCTGCAAGTAAAATCCCCATACGGCCAGCGGTCAGAATTTTACCGTCAGTACGGCCAATTTTAGGTTCTGAAGCAAATACAGGCATAGGTTGAATTGATGCAATCGCCAATGCACCAGCAGTAGCACCTGAGCCTTTTAAAAATCTACGGCGTGAAATACCAGTCATGTCCACTCCTTATTCTTGTTCTTTAACAACGTCTTTCGCGTTGTTCTGTAAAAACTTAGTTAGAATCTCAAGATTTAAATCAGAGATATCCGTACGACTACCCATGCTTTTCGCAACTGGGCCCCAAGCATTCACAGTGAAGTGATTTGGTGGGATCTTCGCATGACAAGTAGAACAATATGTACTATCTAGTTTTTCGCCGTATTCCCATAAAGGTTTATTTGAATCAATAACAGGAGCACTAATTTCACCTGTTAAGCTAGCAGTACGCCATTCGTTACCATATTCATCGGTAGAAGATTCACCTAGTTTCAAGGCTTTTTGACCATCTTCTGTTAATGAAGCAAGGATTGAGCGTTTACCATTACCTAGGCCTGATTTCAGATAATAACTGCGACATTCATGGAATGGTGTAGAAGAGGAAGCCAACTGCTGAAAGTGGTACGCTCTTCTCGCCAAAGAAACAAGCGGACTACCATGAATTATCAGCAGTTGACCGAGGGAAGACGATACCAGATTTCTGCCCTTTTAGAACAGGGAATTTCAATTTCTGAAATTGCCAAAACCGTAAAATGTCACCGCTCAACTCTCTATAGAGAGTTGAGACGATGCGGTACAAAAGAACAATATTCACCAGATACAGCCCAGCAACTATCTAGGGCAAAGCGATTAAACGCATCTAAGTATCGAGTACCGCAACAACGTGTGGAATTTATTGAGTTTTTAATAACGCAAGACTGGAGTCCAGAGCAAATATCTCACGTTCTTACTCGTATTGGAGAAAAAGTCAGTCATGAATGGATTTACCGTTTTATTGCCTGCAATAAACGGCAAGGCGGTAAACTGTTTCGTCATTTACGCCAAGGTCATAAACGCTATAGAAGAGGCAAGAAAGATAAAGCTCCCGCAATAAAAAATGCCATTTCAATAGATGAAAGACCCAAAGATGTCGATAATCGTACACGTTTTGGTGATTGGGAAATTGATACAGTTCTTGGTAAACATGGTACGGGCGCTATTGTCACAATCTTAGAGCGAGCCACACGGTTTTATTTAGTAAAAAAAGTGCCTTCAAAATCAGCAGAAGATGTGACCAGAGCGACGATAGACTTATTACGGCCATACAAACGATTTGTTCATACTATAACGGCCGATAATGGCAGAGAATTTGCGGGTCATATGGAAGTAGCACAAGCCTTAGAAACCGATGTGTATTTTGCTCACCCTTATAGTTCTTGGGAGCGCGGTGCTAATGAAAATGCTAATGGCCTGTTGAGACAATATATCAAGAAAGGAACAGATTTACGGTCGGTGAGTGATGATGAAGTTGAGCGAGCCCAACTTCGGATAAATTATCGTCCAAAGAAGTGTTTAGGGTTCAAGCAACCAGCCGTCATTTTTAGCAAAATGATGTTGGCTGCTTGAAATTACAAATGTCGCAGTTCGGAGTTGAATTCGGGGGTAAATAACCGATTCGGCACCTTTCATTTGGTAACCAGAAACCGTTACCGTTCTCTTATCACCATCTGTTTTCACAACTGCCAATTCAACCGTAGGGTTAATCGTTGCTAAGTCGCCCATTTTGATGAAATCAAGAGGGTAAACTTTCTTCGCATCATTTGGAGTTGATTTAGCTAGGTCATACAAATGATCAAACGCTGATGTATCAAGCTTCATTTGTGGTGCCATGTGAGCAACGCCTTTGTGGCAATCGATACATGTTTGACCATCTTTTTGTGCGGCGATGTGCATCTCACGAGCGCCTTTTGGCTGATCGTATAATTCCATCGCATTAAAGCTGTGACATGAACGACATGTCGCAGAGTCATTGGCTTTTAATTGATCCCAAACCGTTTGCGCCATTTCTAAACGGTGCTCTTCGTATTTTTCTTCGGTATCAATTTTGCCGGTGACAAATTCATGATAAATGTCTTTAGAAGCACGAATTTTAGTCCATAGATAATCAACGGTATTGTGGGTAGGAATATGACAATCGGCACATTCAGCTCTCACACCTTTGCTATTACTGAAGTGCACTGAACCTTGATATTCATGAAGGGGTTTTTCCATAGAGTGGCAAGAGACACAAAATTCAGTGGTTGAAGTGGCATGAAGTACAGCTTGGGTTCCCCCAAACGTAATCCAGCCAATTACCACACCGATTAAAACGATGATGGCAATATATCTTTTTTTCATAATTATTTTCCTTATATGCCCACAAGTTAGTTTCGCAGCGGTGCGAATCTACCACTAAAGGATAGTTTCTGAAAGTGAAATTTAGCAAATGGAATATTAAATTTTCTTTATAACACTTCCTGTTAAGTAACTGTTATAAAGGAGGTTAGCTCAATACCCATAAAATAGTTAGGTTTTTAAAAATCAGACAGTAAACGTTCACGCCCTTCCTTTTATAAATAAACCTTTTTACAACAATCAGTGATAACTTTTAACACGTAATAATGTCGAAGCTGAAGGTGGTTATTTAATCTAAATTCTGCATTGCCTCTTAGTCTCATTATTGTTAATTTCAGTTTTCATACATAATCACAGGCGAAGCCTTTCAATGCCTTTTCTCAGCAAACATAAATACACGCTTTGCGGTGTACTCGCCATTCTGCTTTGGAGCTCTTTAACCGCATTAATCCGTGATATCTCCGAACTATTTAGTCCAACTGCGGGCGCAGCAATGATTTACTCCGTGAGCACTATCTTTTTGTTTACCGTAATGGGAGTGCCACGCCTTAAACAATTTCCTAAGCCGTACCTAATTGTCGGTGGGATTTTATTTGTCACTTATGAAATGTGCTTAGCCCTATCACTCGGTTTAGCCGATAGCCGACGTCAATCAATGGAAATGGCCATCATCAATTACCTGTGGCCGGCATTAACCATTTTGCTTAGTGTAATTATCAGTAATAAGAGAGTGAGTACTTTGATCTATCCAAGCATTGCACTGGCATTTCTTGGTGTGGCATGGTGTATCTCGGGCGATCAAACATTATCCTTTAGCCTTATCAGCCAAAATGTTGCTGGCAATCCTATCCCATATCTACTCGCTTTTTCTGGCGCTTTTATTTGGGCCGTCTACTGCACACTCACCAAGAAAATGAGTAATGGAGAAAACCCTATCCCTTTATTCTTTATGGCTACGGCTATTTCCTTATGGATAAAATATGCCATGAGCTCAGAGCCTAGCTTAAGTTTTACGTGGGGAAGCAGTGTGACTGTATTGATTGCTGGTATCACAATCGGATCAGGCTATGCTTTATGGAATCATGCTATTGTTGGTGGCAATATTATTTTGCTGAGTACGCTTTCCTACTTCATACCCATCTTTGCCACGTTATTTTCCGCAGTGTATTTAGACGTCAGTCTTAGCCACTCATTTTGGCAAGGTGTTGCCTTGGTGACTTTTGCTTCGCTAATGTGCTTTTTCATTACTCGAGAAAAACGAGCGAAACCATTATCTCAAGAAGCATGAAGTCAAAAAATCAACAAAATTCACGATATCTCGATGAATTGTATTCATCCAACCAAACTTGTAAGGATGCACTATGTCTGTTCTCTCAAACGTGCCATTTTCACTCTTAGAACTCGCCCCAATGCGTCAGGATTCAACCGTAGGGGAAACCCTGCAAAAAAGCTTAAAGTACGCACAGCTTGCCGATGAGTTAGGTTATAACCGTTTTTGGCTTGCCGAGCATCACAACATGCCAGGGATTGTATGTGCGGCAACCTCTGTTTTAATTGGTTATATTGCAGGCGGCACCAAAAACATACGGGTCGGTTCTGGCGGTATTATGCTTCCTAATCACCCGCCACTTGTCGTTGCAGAACAATTTGGCACCTTAGAAAGTCTATACCCAGGTAGAATTGATCTTAGTTTAGGTCGAGCACCCGGTAGCGATCAAATCACCAGTCGCGCGCTAAACCGCGATGAAAAGCGAGCCGATGAGTTTCCCATTGAAGTTGAAGAGTTACAGACCTTACTTGGCCCTTATAATGGATTCAGTCAAGTACGAGCCATGCCCGGTGAAAATACCAATGTGCCAATTTGGTTATTAGGCTCGAGCTTATTTAGTGCCCGCCTAGCCGCAGAAAAAGGGTTGCCTTATGCGTTTGCCGGCCATTTCGCTCCGCGCTTTATGCATGATGCAATTGAAATTTATCGCAGTGAATTCCAAGCTTCAGAGGTATTAGATAAGCCATATGTGATGCTAGGTTTACCGTTAGTGGCAGCTGAAACCGATGAAGAAGCACAATACCTATCTACCACCACCAAACAGCGCGCTTTATCTTTAATTCGAGGCAAAGAATTATGGTTGCAACCTCCTGTCGAAAGCATGGATGGGTTATGGAACGAACAAGAAAAAGCATACGTCGATAATTTCTTAGCCTTATCGATTACCGGTGGCCCTGCAACTATCAAACATCGTTTAGAAATGATGGTGAAACAATTAGGCATCGATGAATTTATCTTCACTAATGATTTGTATGATCATGACAAGCGTTGCAAAGCGATCGAAATCTTGTCAGATATTAAGAAATAGATGTATTCAACCGGATTGATTTAACATCCGTTGTTCACTCAATATCTTTATCCTTCATGATCACAAGCAAACCCACATAGGTTCTCAAGCTCTACTTTCAACCAGTAGAGCTTGACCTCTTCTTCGATACTCCAATTCCCATCAAATTTCTATCCCCTTCCATCCAAAACCACATAGTTATCAATGTTTTTTCAAAAACTTAATTTTCATTTTTAACGCGTGCGATAACGAAATGTTAGCAGTATTGTTAATAAGAACTTACATTTTGTTACAAGTCGGAGGTAAATATGAAAGTTCTTATTGAATATAACGAAACTGGCCTATACAGAGATAATTCTTGGGCGACACCATCCATCCGAACCAAAGGGCAACTACAAGCGGTGGAACCGGCTTTAGCGGCCACTCTTATCAAGACGCATAAGGCGAGTCTACATAAAAACGAAAGTGGAGAGATCATCATTCAAAGATAGAAACCGTATCTCAAAGTAAGATACATCTAGCCTGAATAAACTTGAATTTTTACGTCTGCAATTGGCTTAAAAAGCGAGAGACAAAATGCGCTACCATTCTTTAAACACGATTACTTAACTCTCCGTAAACGTTAGATAATGAATGACAGCGCTTTTGATTATTTAGATGAGATTTAACACCGTTCTTTTTATAACAAATAGACCTCTGTAAACCTTTCGATAAAACGGCCAATAAATAATGAGTGCACTATGACTTAATAAGTCGAGAAATATAAAGCAATAATACTGCACCTACCGTCGCTGTCACGATAGAACCAATAAACCCACCAGACGATAATCCCAGTAAGCTAAACGCAAAGCCACCAACGAAAGAACCTACAATACCAATGACAATGTTACCAATTGCGCCAAACCCAGAACCTTTCATGATTTGGCCCGCAAGCCAGCCCGCTATCGCACCAATAATCAAAAATGTAATTATCGACATCAACTTCTCCTTCTGATTTTTTGCTCAATATGTCATAGCAAATTGCTTCAACATGCCTTACATAAGCCTAGTTAAATTTTTTGAAAACTCTAACTATTTCATAAAATTATTATAATTAACCAACTAGATATTTAAATTCATACCAGTGTTTTATTAAACAAATCTAACGTTCGGCTCCAAGCAAGTTCCGCTTCTTTTTCAGCGTAACGCCCAGTCGAATCATTATGAAAACCATGCTGAGTATTAGGGTAAATATGAGCTACGTAGTCAACGTTATCTCGCTTGAGATCTTGTTCATATTCTGGCCAAGTGGCATTCACTCGCTTATCTTCACTGGCGAATTGAAGTACTAATGGTGCAGTGATATTCGAACGAATCGATTTATCCGCCGGAGTACCATAAAACGGGACACCCGCACTCAAATCATCACCCAATGTTGCCGCTAACATATTGACAATATAGCCGCCAAAACAAAAACCCACCGCGCCGAGTTTGCCATTACTTCGCTCACTCGATTTTAGATAATGAGCCGCCGCGATAAAATCTTCTTCAATTTTGGCTTTATCCAAAGCGCTTTGCATTTCTCGACCTTGATCATCATTACCCGGATACCCACCTAAGCTATACAAAGCATCAGGAGCAAACGCAATAAAACCGGCTTTGGCTAAACGGCGCGCCACATCTTCAATATAAGGATTGAGCCCTCGGTTTTCATGAATCACCAATACAACCGGAAGCTTACCGTCTTTATTAGTTGGCTCGACATAATAACCTCGCCCTTCTCCATATCCCTTGGGGGATGGGAAAGTTTTGTAACTGCCAACAATATTCGGATCATTGAACGAAACCTGCTCGGCAAGCGCATAGTTAGGCAATAATGCTGAAGTCAACACCGTCATAGTAAAGCCTAACGCCACTAAGCCTCCTAAACGGGCAAAAAATTCTCGCCGGTCGATCAAACCATGAGCATATTCATCGTACCAATCAAATGCTTCTTGTGGAATGGGTCTTAACTCTGTCATCACACGCTATCCTCATATATCGTTTAATCAAACTTATTTGAGAATAGATGGCATTTCACTGCTTATCCAATGTGTAGCAGATATAAAAAAGGCACCCGAGGGAGGTGCCAAATAATAACAACAACTGAATAAAAAACTTAATCGTTAGATTTTCGCACCATTACTCACCCAATCGACCACTAACGCACGTTCCTCATCGGTCATTTTGGTTAAATTACCTAATGGCATTACTCTTGTTTGAACTTGCGCTTGAATACGTGGTGCATTGGTTTGAATCTCTTCTGCTGTATCCAACATCACACCAGCTGGCGCGGTTGCAAACATATTGCTGGTTGGAGTAGCAGAGTGACACTCAACGCAACGCTCTTTAATCACATGCTGAACTTGAGTAAACACGGATGGTTTTTCCGCTTTTTCACTCGCCACTTTTTCACTGGCATCATTCGTTGCCGCGTGCTCAACATTTGCCGTATTCGTCTCTGGAGCTTGAGCTTGCTGCGCAACTGGCGCCGACGGCTGTGACAAGCTTGGCATACTATTCGATGTTACAAAGGCAAGGCTAATCATACCTAATACCGCAACCGGTACTGCCCAAGCAAACTTCTGACTACCATGACGAGTATTAAAGTAGTGTCGAACTAAAATACTGAATACCGCTAAACACGCCAGAATTAACCAGTTGTATTCCGAGCCATAAGTGCTTGGGAAGTGGTTACTGATCATAATGAACAATACTGGCAAGGTTAGGTAGTTATTGTGACGAGAACGCAATAGACCTTTCGCTGGCAGCGCAGGATCCGGTTCGGTGCCGTCTTCAATCGCTTTCACTAAGTTACGTTGTGCCGGCATAATCACGAAGAATACATTACCGACCATGATAGTACCGATAATTGCGCCGACATGAATGTAAGCACCACGGCCACTAAACACTTGGCTTAAACCGTAAGCCGCACCAACGAGGCAGGCAAACAAAACAATACCAAGTAGCAGAGGTTTTTTACCTAATGGAGAGTCACACAACAAGGTGTAGATGATCCAACCACCCACTAGCGAAGCGATACCAATACCAATCGCGGCGCCCACACTTAACCCCGAGCCAGGGGCAATAAGATAAATATTAGCATTAAGGTAGTACACTACCCCTAGCAGTAATACACCGGTGATCCAGGTGAAGTACGCTTCCCACTTAAACCAATGTAAATGTTCTGGCATTTGAGGTGGCGCTAATTTGTATTTCTCTAGGTGATAAATACCACCGCCGTGAATCGCCCATAAATCACCTGACAATCCCGTTTTTGGATTAACACGGTTTAAGTTGTTTTCTAACCATACAAAGTAAAATGATGCCCCAATCCACGCGATACCAACGATCATGTGAACCCAGCGAATTGCAAGATTGAGCCATTCCGTAATATGCGGATCCATAATGTTCTCCTTAACTGTTCCTTGTCTAGAGCATAGGTAACCGGGATATGGTGAACCGATATGCTCTTCAATAGACGGCTAAATAATCAACAATCTGTCTGTTCGTATTGCAGTTAATTTACGTTGGGTAAATTATCTAATGACAGAACAACTTCTGTTGATTGTTCAAAGTACACTTCATCGCAGTTATTGCCTTCGCCAGCACGATCAACAATTAAGAATTGATCATCTGGTTGAAGCGCAAGCACTGGATGGTGCCAAACCCCTTTGTGATAATTGACACCTTGACGTCCATTGCTTA
This sequence comes from Vibrio rumoiensis, assembly GCF_002218045.2. Taxonomy (NCBI): domain Bacteria; kingdom Pseudomonadati; phylum Pseudomonadota; class Gammaproteobacteria; order Vibrionales; family Vibrionaceae; genus Vibrio; species Vibrio rumoiensis. The sequence continues at coordinate 363,287 of NZ_AP018686.1, read as the reverse complement.
AAAACGCTCTTAATGCCTGCGGCTGCAAATCTTCGCCCTTCTCTGCCACCACAATTAAATACGGATGACCAAGAAGAGGAATAAATGCTTGAGAGCCCAAAGGATGACGTTCCATCATTTGGATATTCAATGGGTACGTTAAAGGGGTTGCCTGAAAAATACTGATGATGGGTTCACCACCGTTATCTGCCACATCCACATCCGCCATACGGTGATAGCGTCTTGTTGAGCCATTGTTGATCATAAAGTAATCGCTGACTTCTTTATCAATCACATCACCAAAAGGTTTAAACGCCTCTTTAGTTAATGGTTCAACTTTTAGTGAAATTGCGGTGTCTACAGTCATGATATCCCTTCCGTTATTTTATGCTCTATTGAGCCCGTTTTAATTAACCTCAATACTATTAATACTGCTCAATAGCCTTGAGTATGGGCATAGACAGTCCTCATTCCCTTTTATGATTTACATGTCTTCCGCTTTTATACTTGTTTGTTACATATCCTGAAGCCGAAACGAAGCGATCTTATTGATCTGTGCAATTGCAGTTGCAAATTCCGTTTCTTTATCGTTGTGAATTCTCTCAGCAAACGATGCCAAGATCTGGTGACGGTTCGCCCCTTTTACCGCCATGATAAAAGGAAACTCAAAACGAGCTTTATATCGCTCATTAAAATCGGTAAATTGCGCAAATTCTTCTGGCGTGCATTGGCTAATTCCCGCCCCTGCTTGCTCAGAGGTTGACGCCGCAGTTAGCTCACCATTGACGGCCGCTTTACCCGCTAAATCTGGGTGAGCATTAATTAAATCTAATTGCTCTTGTGGGTCGGCATCGAGCATCGTTTGAGACATGGCCGTATGCAGCTTTTCAATCTGATCAAAAGAGGAATCCAGACCTTTATCAAAAGTACGCTCCGCAACCCAAGGACTGTGTTCATAAATATCAGCAAAGGTTTCAACAAATTCTGCTTTGGTCATTTGGCTTGGCTTACAAGTTTTAAATAGAGTCACGATTCCTTCCTTCTTTATTTAATATTTGACATTGGCTGCAATGATCAATTAACAAAATCAATTACTTAACAAGATCTGGGTGTGGATGACATTCATGCCAGTGTTTCGCAATGTCTAAACGACGACATACCCACACTTTGTCATGCTGCTGTACATACTCCATAAAGCGTTTTAAGCCTTGAATACGACCAGGGCGGCCAATCAAACGACAGTGCAAACCTATCGACATCATTTTTGGCGTCTCTGCGCCTTCTTCATACAAAGTATCAAACGCATCTTTTAAATATTGGAAGAATTGCTCACCCGTATGGAAACCTTGGTTGGTAGCAAAACGCATGTCATTGACATCAAGCGTATAAGGAATCACTAGCTGAGGTTTCGGGCCTTCAGTATGCCAATATGGAAGATCATCATCATAGGCATCCGAGTCGTATAAGAAGCCCCCCTCTTCGGCCACCAATTTGCGAGTATTCACACCATTACGGCCAGTGTACCAACCATACGGACGCTCACCTGTGATCTCTTTGATAACATTGATGGCTTTTTGCATGTGTTCGCGTTCAGTATCAATGTCAATTTTGTGATAATCCAACCAACGATAGCCATGGCTGCATATTTCATGCCCAGCATTCACCATTTCTTTAATGACTTCAGGATGACGTTCAGCTGCCATACCGACAACAAAAGCGGTCAGTGGGTAATTAAATTGCTCAAATAACTTAAGAATGCGCCACACACCTGCACGGCTACCGTATTCATAGATAGATTCCATACTGATATGACGAGCATTAGGGAAAGGCTGTGCGCCAATAATTTCAGAAAGAAATGCTTCTGACTCGTCATCACCATGTAAAGTACAGCGCTCGCCGCCTTCTTCATAGTTCAACACAAATGAAACCGCCACTCGAGCCTCGTTCGGCCACTGGGCATCAGGCAGATCTTTTCCATACCCGATTAAATTGCGTGGATACTCACTACCCATGAATCTCTCCTTATTAGTGTCATCCTTGAATACCCTTCATACTTGAAGCTGCAGCTTGGTTGACGTCATTCAATCCCCCCCAATCGAATAGACCATGGGGTCTCATAAATTTGTCGCTTCACGAGCAACGACAATTACTCTAGGTCTAATTCATCTGAATTCAGTTAGTACACATTAAAAGTATACAACCCAAAACAGTAAATCCCCCTGAATCTTTGTTTTATTAATTGTATACAATTATCAAAACATGGCAAATATTTTTATTCACAAGTTGTTAACCTGCGCACTATTTGATGTTCAAAACCAAAATAAGCTGACTTAAAAGTCAAGAATATTAAAATTTTTTTACTGAATGATGAAGGCGACAAAATCCAATAATTTATATTTAAAATCATTACATTATAAATAACCAATGAAATACCCAACCACTTCAACACATGATCCAGTGCCAATTTTTTAAGTCGTCGCCTTTACGGAACACAATGTTGTGTACATAATCTATCTCAAGTGATCACATTTTTATAACAAAACATTTTTCACTCACTCAACATTAATAACCATTTATTTTAACCATCAACAAGCAGAGCTAATTATGGGAAAACTAACAACACATGTTTTAGATACGGCGAATGGATTGCCGGGCTGCGATATTCAAGTCGAACTCTTTCGCATCACGGAGCAAGGCGCGCAAAAAATCAAAACCGTCGCCACTAACTTTGATGGGCGAACCGATTCGCCTCTATTAGAAGGTGCCGATTTTGAAGTGGGTAAATACGAACTTATTTTCCACACCGCAAACTACTTTAAGCAAAAAGGCGTAACGCTGGATGAAGTGCCGTTTTTGGATGATATTTCAATCCGTTTTGGTATCAACAATCAAGACAGTCACTATCATGTGCCGCTACTTTGCTCACCTTATAGTTTCTCGACATACCGAGGCAGCTAGCGTTCGCCGCTAATATTAATAATGCGTAGTGCCAGCCAGCTGTCGGCACTTCACTTAACTCGGATTCAACAATCCCACACTTAAATTTCGTATGGAGATCAGGATGTCCTCCAGGGCTTAGCTACGCCTAAAAAACGTATCGAGCTTTCTATCTAAGTCGCAAATTAACCAGTCGTTGTGACAAGTAGATGCAAAACCACAAGGAATATAACATCGTGGAAAATTCAAACAGCGAAACCTTAACCTCTCAACAAGACGTTAACTCAACTCAACCACAGCACGAACAAACAAGCTCATCGAATGGCTTACTCGAACGTTGGTTTAAACTTAAAGAACATGGCACCACCGTCAAATCTGAAATTATTGGTGGCTTAACCACATTTGCGACGATGGCGTACATCATCTTTGTTAATCCATCGATCATGGCCACATCGGGTATGGATGCGGGCGCCCTCTTTGTTGCCACTTGTGTGGGTGCTGCAATCGGTACTTTACTCATGGCCTTTTATGCTAACTGGCCAGTTGGCCTTGCTCCCGGTATGGGTCTTAATGCCTTTTTCGCTTTTACCGTCGTAGGGGAAATGGGTTATAGCTGGCAAGTTGCTTTAGGTGCTGTATTTATTTCAAGCGTGCTCTTTGTTGCCATGAGCTACAGCAGCTTACGCGAATGGATTTTAGACAGTATTCCGCACAGTTTACGTTACTCGATGACGGCAGGGGTTGGGCTATTTCTCGGTTTAATTGGCTTAAAAACCGCAGGCATAGTGGTAGAAAGCCCAGCCACCTTAGTATCACTTGGTGACTTCACTCAACCTAGTGCCGTATTAGCCGCATTATGTTTTTTAATTATCAGCGTGCTGAGCGAACGTAAAATTTTTGGCGCGGTGTTAATCGGTATTTTCAGTGTTACGTTAATCGGCTTTTTTATGGGCATCGTGGAATATCACGGCATTTTTGATACCCCACCAAGCATTGCTCCGACTTTCATGGCAATGGATATTTCTGGTGCATTAGAAGTTTCGATGATCAGCGTTATTTTAGCCTTCTTATTTGTCAACATGTTCGACACCGCGGGCACGTTGATGGGGGTCGCGCAACGTGCCAATTTAATTAACCAAGAAACTGGGAAGATTAAAGATTTACGTAAAGCGTTAAAGGCCGACAGTATTGCAAGTGTTGCAGGGGCTTGCGTGGGTTGTCCACCAGTGACCAGTTATGTCGAAAGTGCCGCAGGGGTTGAAGCTGGCGCACGCACTGGGCTTTCTTCTGTCGTGGTTGGTTTGCTGTTTATTGCTGCTATTTTTGTCTCTCCATTAGCTGGCATGATCCCAGGTTATGCGACTGCTGGTGCATTGATTTATGTCGCTTTCGTGATGATGAGTAGCATGCAACACATCAAATGGAACGATTTTACCGATGCCGCACCAGCAGCGATCACCGCATTGATGATGCCACTAACCTTCTCAATTGCTAACGGTATCGCACTAGGTTTCATTACCTACACGGTGTTAAAAGTCGCCACTGGCAAAACGAAAGAAGTCTCCGTTTGCATGTATGTACTGACGGCCATTTTCGTGGCAAAACTGATCTTTATGTAATAATTTTGTACCAATAAAAACCAAACAAACCAGTGACCTCAATGGAAGATCATTGGTTTGTTTGCTCTATCAAGGTGCTGATTTCCACCGCATGTCCTTTCAGCCGAACTATCCACACCACACTTTTCACTATTTTTAATCTCTACTAAGCGATTTAATCAAAATAACTCAATGTAAACGTTGCCTCTCAGCGATATTGTTTTACACTACTTACCCATTCTTATTTTAAATATTTACAAAGGTCATAATGGCAACCATCAAAGATGTGGCAAAAGAAGCTAACGTTTCAATCGCAACAGTGTCTCGTGTCATTAATAAATCACCAAAGGCCAGTAAAGCCTCGATTGAATCAGTCACTCTTGCGATGAAAAAATTAGGCTATCGACCGAATGCTGCCGCGCGAGCGCTCGTTAGCCAATCAACTCAAACCATGGGTGTTTTAGTCGGTGACGTTTCCGACCCATTTTTTGGTTCTATGGTGAAAGCCATTGATACAGTGGCATCCCAACAAGGCAAACATCTATTGATTGGTAATGGTTATCACAGTGCACAAAAAGAGCGTGAAGCGATTGAATTATTGATTAATCATCGATGTGAAGCCTTAGTCATTCATAGTAAAAGCCTTAGCAGTGAAGAATTAATTGCCTTTGCCCAAGAGATCCCGGGGTTGGTCCTCATCAATCGCTTTATCCCTGAAATTGCCGACCGTTGCATCGCATTAGATAATCATAAAGGCTCTTATCTCGCCACTGAGTTCTTGATTAAAAATGGCCATAAGAATATTGGCTATATCTGTTCGAATCACGATATTGAAGATACTTACCAGCGTAAAGATGGGTATTTACAAGCCTTAAAAGATAACGACTTACCTTGCTCTGAAAGCCATATTGAATACGGCTCACCAGATGAAGAAGGCGGCGAATACGCGATGACCAACCTGTTAGCAAAAGATCTGCCATTAACTGCTATCGCAACTTATAACGATTACATGGCCGCGGGGACATTATCGGTTTTAGAAGAAAATGGCATTGAAGCACCAAAAGATATGTCGATTATCGGGTTTGATAACGGCTTAATTGCTAAGTACCTTCACCCTAAACTCACCACCGTTCGTTACCCGATTCAAATGATGGCTGAAAAAGCTGCAGATTTAGCGCTCAAGCTGGCGAACAATGAACCCGCCAAAGCAGAAACCACTATGTTTGTACCAACGTTAGTTAGGCGTTTATCGGTACAAAAAGCTTAGATCTCATACCATGAATGCGACTCATTATGGCACTGCTAGGCATCACTAAAATGCCTAGCATTCTCCTTCTATCAATCAATAACTTCCTCGTTATAAAACGCTCATTTACCTCACAAGTCACTCAGTAACAAAATGTGTTTTCCTGTAACCATTTGTGACGACAATCACTTTCAAATAAAAGGTAAACGTTTACACTCCGCAATGAAAAATAACCATGCCCACCAAAATGATGGAGATTGCGATCCAGTGAGCGTAACTTCTCGTCATTCATAATGGGTATATAACAAACTTAACGGTAGGTTAGAGAGTATGTCTCATATAGAAAATGGATTAGGTACCATCGACATTATTGTGTTTGCTATTTATGTAGCAATCATTATCGGGGTCGGTCTTTGGGTTTCCAGAGACAAAAAAGGTACTCAAAAAAGTACTGAAGATTATTTCTTAGCAGGTAAATCATTACCTTGGTGGGCAGTGGGTGCTTCATTAATTGCCGCAAATATTTCCGCTGAACAATTCATCGGCATGTCAGGCTCAGGCTTCTCTATTGGCTTAGCGATTGCCTCTTATGAATGGATGGCGGCGATTACCCTTATCATTGTGGGTAAATACTTTTTACCTGTGTTCATTGATAAGGGAATTTACACCATTCCTGAATTCGTTGAAAAGCGCTTCAATAAGAATTTAAAAACCATTCTTGCCGTCTTCTGGATTGCCCTTTATGTGTTTGTAAACTTAACCTCTGTGCTTTACTTAGGTGGTCTTGCTCTACAAACTATTCTCGGCATTCCATTGATGTATTCAGTGATTGGTTTAGCATTATTTGCTTTGGTTTATTCTATTTACGGTGGCCTTTCTGCTGTGGTGTGGACCGATGTAATCCAAGTGTTTTTCCTTGTACTAGGTGGTCTACTCACTACGTATATGGCGGTCGATTTTATTGGCGGTGCAGATGGTTGGTTTAGCGGTTTGTCTAAAATGGCAGCGGCAGCCCCTGAACACTTTGAAATGATCCTAGATCAAAGCAACCCTCAATACATGAACTTGCCAGGCATCGCCGTTCTTATCGGTGGCCTGTGGGTAGCAAACCTATATTACTGGGGTTTCAACCAATACATTATTCAACGTACTCTTGCTGCTAAATCTGTTCCTGAAGCACAAAAAGGGATCGTATTTGCCGCATTCTTAAAACTAATCGTGCCTTTCCTAGTGGTTATTCCGGGTATTGCCGCGTATGTGATCACATCTTCACCCGATCTCATGGCGCAATTAGGAGATGTCGCAACACACAATATTCCATCACTTGCTCACGCGGATAAAGCTTACCCTTGGTTAACTCAGTTCTTACCAGTTGGCTTTAAAGGCATTGTATTTGCAGCGCTTGCCGCAGCGATTGTGTCTTCATTAGCATCAATGTTGAACTCAACAGCTACGATCTTCACCATGGATATCTATAAAGAATTCATTGCACCGAAAAGCGGAGACCACAAACTGGTTAATGTTGGCCGTATTACCGCAATTGTTGCGTTAATCATTGCTTGCTTTATTGCACCATTACTCAGCAACCTTGGTCAGGCTTTCCAATATATTCAAGAGTACACAGGCTTAGTTAGCCCAGGCATTCTAGCGGTATTTTTACTCGGTTTATTCTGGAAGAAAACCACCAGCAAAGGTGCCGTTACCGGTGTGATCTTATCGATTCCATTTGCATTGTTCTTGAAGTTTATGCCTCTAAACATGCCATTTATGGACCAAATGCTTTATACCTTATTGTTCACCATGGCGGTCATTGCATTCACAAGTCTCAGTTCTTCTGAAAACGATGATGACCCTAAAGGTATTGCCCTTGATTCATCTATGTTTAAAACAGAGCCTAGCTTTAATATCGCCGCTTACGTGATAGTCATTATTCTTGCTGTACTGTACTCAGTATTTTGGTAAAAAACTGCTTAGCCTCATCTTCGGATGGGGCTAAGCTTAATGAATAATAAAATCACTTAATGCTAGAATACAAAAAACACCGTTAACCTTAGATTCCATTTCACGTTTATAGCAATTTACGTTTATAACCGTTCACGTTTATAATAATTCGACAGGAAGAGGAACACTCAAAATGAACAATGGACTTCTTCCCAATATCGTCTCGTTTTTACAAGCAATTTACCCATTTAGCGAACTACCAAAAACGGTTCTTAACAACATCGCTCAAACCGTAGATATTCTCTTTCTCAGCCCTGAACAACAATTAAAACAAGATGATAATGCCACCTATTTATATATCCTTCGTTCAGGGGTCATTCAACAAAATCACCTAGATGGCAGCCTACGTTCCCTACTCGGTGAAGAAGATATTTTTGGCTTTAATCTTCACAATAGAGACTCGGAAAGCTATTTAATTACTGCGCTCGAAAATACTCTGCTGTACCGTTTTGACTACCTTGCGCTGATGGCTCAACTGCAAGATTATCCTCAAATAACATCACAACTGGCACTAAGTTTACAAACTCGCCTGCAAGCCATACAAACCCAGCACCGCCGCTTACAACCTGCGCAGCACTATTACATGCGCCCAAGTATTGATATCGCTAGCCGTAAAATTTTGATCGTTTCAGCGACAGAAAGCATTCAAGACGTTGCTCACCAAATGAGAGATATTGTTGGTGTTTCATGTGCCTTTATTGTCGATCATGATCAGTGCTTAATTGGCATGGTGACAGATAAAGACATGACTAAAAGGGTGGTCGCACAAGCGCTTGATGTCAGTGGGCCGATTAGCCATGTGATGACTCAAAACGTACATACCGTATATGAAGATGAACTGGTGATCGCCGCCGTTCATTTAATGATGAAGCACCAAATTCAAAATATCCCCGTGGTGAACCATCAACAACAAGTCACCGGTCTCATCACACCGCAACATTTGATTCAAAATAACGGCGTGCAATCGATATTTTTGATCGATCAAATCCATCGTGCCGATTCCATTACAGCATTAATAAAACTTTCGGAAGAGCGTAATCTTGCTTTTGAAGGCATTATTGAAAGTAGCGCAACCCCTAACGTTGTCGGGCAAGTACTCAGCATGATTTATGATGCTTTTTCCTACCGCTTAATTGAGCTCGCCATTAAAATCTTCGGTCAGCCACCCTGCGCATTTTCTTGGATAGTGGCAGGCTCTCATGCGCGTAATGAAGTACACCTTGCCTCCGATCAAGATAACGCATTAATCCTTGCGGATAGTGCCACTGAAGCCGATAGAATTTACTTCCAACATTTTGCCATGTATGTCTGTAAAGGCTTATCGCAACTCGGCTACACCTTATGTAAAGGTCGCTTTATGGCCGCAACCCCTCAATGGTGTCAAAAACAATCAATATGGAAAGCTTACTATCGAAAATGGGCCACCAACCCAGAATATGATTTATTACTCAACCTAAACGTGTTTCTGGAAGTTCGTCATATTTATGGGGATGAAGCGCTATTTCAATCAGTGGATGAATACCGGCATCAGCAAGTCTCCAATAATACACGTTTAACCTCCGCCTTGGTACGCAACGCACTACGCACTCGCCCACCGCTGGGCATATTTAAGAATTTAGTGTTAGAAAAGGATGGCAACGATAATCAGGTTTTAAATATCAAAAAAGCCGCGATTGGCCGCGTTGTCGACTTGGTGAGAATTTATAGTTTGATGAATGATAGCCCTGAGATCAATACCACTGAGCGTATTGAATGGCTGCATAAGCACCGCATTCTCAATGACTCAACTTATCAAGACTTAAGTGAAACCTATCATTACGTGACAGAACTCAGGTATCAACGTCAACGCACCGCCATTCAAACTCAATCGAGCATTAATAATCTCTTACAACCTGATAAATTTGGTAGCTTTGAGCGCCAACACTTAAAAGATGCTTTCCGAATTATCTCCAGCTTTCAAGACTTAATAAAAATGAAATATGGCCGGTAATATGTTTTCGATTTTTTCTAGCCGACATCCTTTGTTGCAATTAGATCAGCAACGGCATGACCTAATTGCAACAAATAAATTACCGAGTTCTCTCGCCGCATTGTTGCAAGAGCCCTATCCTAACCCTAAACATGATGCGACGGCTCTACCGATAACGGTAATAGACCTTGAAACCACGGGGTTAGATCCCAAGACCGATCATATCGTGAGCATCGGTTGGGTCCATATTATTCAAGGCGTCGTCAAATTAAGTACGGCGCAGCATTGGGTGATTCAAGAACCAAAAGAAAAAAAGAATCCTAACCACCAAGATCCAACCACTCGCTCGTTACACCACATTTTGCCTGAAGATCAAGAACATGGCATTCCGCTTCAACAAGCGATGCAGTATTTCTTTTCATCACTTCTTAGCCCTGTTTTACTCGCGCACGGAGCCACGATTGAAAAACGATTTATCGAACAGTTTTGCCAACTCCAAGGCTTGCCACGCTTACCTTTAATTTGGCTTGATACCTTAAAGATTGAACAAAATACCACTCACCAAAGTGGCTATCAGAAAGATTTTCGTTTATTCGCCTTACGCCAACATTATCAATTGCCAGAATACCCAGCCCACCATGCCTTAATGGATGCCACCGCCACCGCTGAATTATTTCTCGCTCAGAAACACCGCTTATTTAACCACGATATTGCTCCAATTGGTGTGCTGTATCAGAAATCGATATAGGCCTCACTCCATTCAAAACCCAACCAACTTCAAATTATTCAATCCTGACGCTTAACACTCAAGCCAGAATTGATCTAAATCAATTTCATGGCACTGAAACGATCATAAGTTAACAGTATGTTAATCACTTCATAAGAGGGAAGTATATGAAGCTAAAGCAATGTGAAAAGTGTTATACCGATGTGTGCCTAGATGGAAAATGGTTTCACCACGATCACCTAACCACCAAAGCCTACATGTTGAAAGGTGGCTTAAACCACGAAGTTGAACTGACTAAAATGCCAACAACAGAAGATGAGCTCATCGAATTGCTCACCCACTCCGTTCAACTCAACTAAACGTCAACCATTTCTCGTCACTATAAAACGCTTATTGAAGCTGAGCATGCCATCTTTGCTCAGCTTTCTTTGTTCTCCGCTTTCATAATTGATAACTCACTCACCAATTTGAATGACCACACAAGACCTCTCTTCTATATTAAGATACATTAACTTCCCATTAACACATTCAAGCAAGAAATGAATGCCGTGCTATTGGTTATATCTTAGCCAGATAATTATGCTCATTGAGTGATTCAATATACATTTTTCTTGCATAAAACCACACAATCATTAGTATATTTACCTAGTGACAATTAATGCAGATTGGAAGCATGACTATTCAAATTAACGCTATTGATAAGTTTTACGGCTCAAACCAAGTTTTACACAATGTAAGCTTTCAGTGTGAAGCCGGTGACACCTTAGTTTTACTCGGCCCAAGCGGTGCAGGTAAAAGCTCATTACTCCGTGTTTTAAACCTATTAGAGATGCCTGATAGTGGTACGCTTTCTATTGCGAACGAGTCCTTTGATTTTTCGAATACCATTTCAGAAAAACAAGGCATGGCTTTACGTAAGAAAGTCGGCATGGTATTCCAACAATACAATCTATGGCCTCACATGAGCGTGCTAGACAATTTGATTGAAGCCCCGATTAAAGTTGCGGGAATGGCAAAGCAAGAGGCAAAAAAAGAAGCAATGGCGATCTTAACCAAACTTCAACTCGCCGATAAAGCGGATGCTTGGCCGTTGCAGTTATCGGGAGGTCAACAGCAACGCGTGGCGATTGCTCGTGCATTAATGATGAAGCCTGATGTGCTGCTTTTTGATGAACCAACCGCAGCGCTTGATCCTGAAATCACCTCACAGGTTGTAAATATTATTAAAGAATTAAGCAAAACTGGCATCACTCAAATTATCGTGACGCATGAAGTCGATTTTGCGAAAAAAGTGGCCAGTCATTTATTGTATTTAGAAAAAGGCTATGTGGTTGAACACGGCGATAAAAGCCATTTTACCAACCCACAATCACAAGCATTTGCCGATTATTTAAAACACTAGACACTGCTCTATTGACATTAATAACAAAAACATTCAAATAGTAAAAAAATCACAGATATAAATGGAGTTATACAATGAAAAAAATTCTACTTGCTAGCTTAATTGCCCTTGCTTCTACTCATGCAATGGCTCAAGACGAAATCAAATTTGCCACTGAAGCGACTTATGCCCCGTTTGAATACATGGATGACAACAACCAAATTCAAGGCTTTGATATCGATCTCGCCAAAGCATTATGTGCAGAAATTGAAGCCAAGTGTACTTTCCAAAACCAAGCATTCGATAGCTTAATCCCGGCACTTAAATTCAAGCGTTACGATGCAGCCATTTCAGCAATGGATATTACCGAAGCTCGTCTAAAACAAGTGAGCTTCACCAATGCTTATTACGATAACGCCGCAGCATTTGTTTCAGTGAAAGGTAAAATCGCAGATCAAGCAGCACTAGAAGGTAAACGTGTTGGCGTTCAAAATGGTTCAACCCACCAAAGCTACCTCGTTGATCAAATGCCAGGCGTAACGGCCGTTCCTTACGCCAGCTACCAAGATGCCTTTATTGATATGCAAAATGGCCGTATTGATAGCGTCTTTGGTGATACTGCAGTAGTCGCCGAATGGTTCAAAAAAGAAGACGACCTAGCCTACGTTGGTGAACCGATTACTAACAAACAATACTTCGGCAATGGCTTTGGTATTGCAGTAAACAAAGATAATCAAGAATTGGTAGACCAACTGAATGCGGCACTAGAAAAAGTGAAGCAAAACGGTGAGTACAAAGCTATTTTTGATAAATACTTTGCTAGCAAATAATAAGTGGTAATGATTAAGTGATGTTCTCAGGTTACTCTCTAGCGTTAATTGACGCGAGCTGGCTGACAATTCAGCTCGCCTTTACTAGCCTTGCTGTGGGCTTGGTGCTTTCTATGATCTTTGCAGGTGGCGAAATGTCGCGCTTGAAATTGATCGCTTGGCCAACCACGGCTTTGGTAACGGTAATTCGAGGGTTGCCTGAGCTTCTTGTTGTCCTGTTCATTTTCTTCGGTTCAGGACAAATTTTGTTTTACATCACCGGTGAATATATTGAGATTAGTCCCTTTCTTTCAGGGGTGATCGCCTTATCATTAATCTTTGCTTCTTATGCTGCGCAAACCTTACGTGGCGCGCTGAAAGCCGTGCCGAAAGGACAAGCGGAAGCCGCAACGGCTTTAGGGCTTTCAAAACCAAGAGCCTTTGTTCGCATTGTTCTACCACAAGCCGTGCGTCATGCCCTACCCGGTTTAACTAACCAATGGCTAGTGTTATTGAAAGATACCGCATTGGTTTCTCTGATTGGCGTAACGGACCTATTGAAACAAGCCCAGCTCACTTCAGCCGCGACTCATCAAAGCTTTACTTGGTATGCAACAGCGGCGGCAGTTTATCTCGTGATCACATTAATCACTCAACGTATTATCGCAATACTCAATAAAAAATATCAGTTACAAGATGCCAATATGGTGTCAAATAAACCTAAGAAGAAACCGTCACTAGGAGCACAATCATGAACGAACAACATGTTTGGCAGCTACTTGATGGCTTACAAACCAGCATAGAATTAACTATCGTCGCGCTACTCGTCGGCTGTACTTTATCACTGTTGATGACCGTGACACTAATTGTACGCCTACCGGTCATTCATTGGTTCAGTCGTGGTTTGATCACTTTATTCACTGGCACGCCATTACTGGTACAAATCTTCCTAATTTATTATGGCCCGGGCCAGTTTGACTGGATTCGTGACAGCTTCATGTGGAATTGGTTAAGCCAACCTTGGTTTTGTGCCATGTTAGCCTTAGCGCTAAACACTGCCGCCTACAGCACTCAACTGTTTAAAGGGGCGTTTGATGCCATTCCATCTGGCCAATGGCAAGCTTGCCGTGCATTAGGTATGAATACCAAAACTACGTTGGGCGTTCTACTTCCGTACGCCATTCGCCGTGCTATCCCGGCTTACTCCAACGAAGTGATTTTGGTATTTAAAGGAACCTCTTTAGCCAGTACCATCACGATTATGGACTTAATGGGCTATGCGCAACGCATTAATGCCCAAACCTACGATACCTTAACGGTATTTGGTATTGCTGGCGCGTTTTACTTAATCGTCAATGGCATATTATCGCTAGTATTTCGTAAGGTAGAACAGAAAGTTTTGGCATTTGAATCGCAGAGTCATTAATGAATTTGATGTAAAACATAAAAAAGCGAGCTTTGAGGGCTCGCTTTTTACTATCCAGTCAACAATATTTATGGCGATTTAGATATCAAACATTAAGTTACCTGGCGCTAAGAATGGCCAACGCAATATCGAGGGTTCACCTTTTGCATCATCAGCAAAAAAGTAGCCGACTTGTGGGGTAGCATAAACGTCATCTCCACGACCAAATGATTGTTCATTTAATGCTTGATGTGTCAATTTCGCTTCCCATAAATCATTTGAGCCCCAACCAATCGGTGATAACTCTACACGAACTTCAGCCCCTACAGGGTTAATCGCAACCACTTTACATGGTAACGATGCCTGACTATTAGGTTTAGCCGAGATACTCACTTCATGACTTCGAATATAAAGCGCCCCGTCTTTTTGCGTTTTCTCCTCCATAGGTGGAAGAATAAAAGCATTTCCATCTTGCCAATGTTTGTTATTCCATTTGGCTTTGAATTGATTAACGTTGCCAAAGAAATCAAACACAAAACGGCTATTTGGGTGAGCGTAAAGCTCCACAGGTGAGTCCACTTGCTCTATTTTACCGTTACTCATAACCACAACACGGTCTGAAAGTTCTAAAGCTTCATCTTGATCATGGGTAACAAATACACTCGTAAAACCTAATTCATCATGTAAATTACGCAGCCAACGGCGCAGATCTTTACGGACTTTTGCATCCAACGCTCCAAATGGCTCATCCAGTAATAACACTTCAGGTTTAGTGGCTAATGCTCGTGCTAAAGCGATACGTTGCTTCTGCCCACCAGAAAGTTGTTCAGGGTAACGTCCGGCTAAATGCCCAAGCTGAACTATCTCTAATAACTTCTTTACACGTTGACTAATTTCGGCAGCGCTCGGGCGTACAGAACGATCCATAACTTGTAAGCCGAAAGCAACATTATCCGCAACCGTCATATGACGAAATAACGCGTAATTTTGAAACACAAATCCTACGCGGCGATCACGTACGTGCACATTGGTGACATCCTTATCACCAAAATGAATAGAGCCTGTATTGGCATTTTCTAATCCAGCAATAATGCGCAGCAACGTGGTTTTACCCGAACCTGATGGCCCTAATAGCCCTATCATTTCACCATTTTCAATATCTAACGAGAGCGGTGAAAGTGCCTCAAAGTTGCCAAATTTCTTGGAAATATTGTTTAAACGAATACTCATAAATCACCTTGTTGCTTCTGTTGAGACTGCTGACCATTGATATGGTTTCGTTCTTGTCGCCACTCAACAAATGCTTTCAAAATCAAAGTTAATAAAGCGATAAACGCCAATAACGATGCACTGGCAAAAGCGGCTTCTGCTTGGTAATCCTCATACAATAATTGAACATGTAATGGTAACGTATTGGTTTCACCGCGAATATTGCCAGACACCACCGCCACGGCACCAAATTCACCCACTGCACGCGCATTCGTCAAAATCACACCGTAAATCAAAGCCCACTTAATATTTGGCAGTGTTACGCGACGAAATAATTGCCACCAAGAGGCGCCTAAAATCACGGCTGCCTCTTCATCCGACTGACCTTGTTGCTGCATCAGCGGAATCAACTCTCGCGCCACAAATGGGCAAGTCACAAACACCGTTACCAGTAAAATTCCCGGCCAAGCAAACATAATTTGTAAGTCATGTTCAAATAACCATTCACCTAACCAACCACTGCTTCCGTACAAGAGTAAATACAAAAGACCGGCAACCACAGGCGAAACAGCAAACGGTATATCAATTAAGGTGATTAAAAACTTACGACCAATAAAATCAAACCGAGTGACCGACCAAGCCAGCATTACGCCGAACACCAAATTAATTGGTACGGTCAGTAATGCCACAATCAACGTTAGTCCAATAGCATGAAGCGTATCTGGCTCACTCAAGTTATTAAAATAGGTAGAGATCCCACTTGCAAAAGCTTGTTGAAAAATACTGATAAGTGGAATAACCAAAAGAATGGCGACGAAAAAAAGCGCAAGAGAGATTAAACTCCATTTGACTAACGGCTTCTCACCAATACGTGAAGACCTAATATGTGAAGATCTGGACATCCTATCCCCTTACTTACCGTGAATACGGCGTAAATAAGCGCCTTGCCATAGATTAATTAGCAATAACAATGACAATGAAGTGAGAAGAACAACCGAAGCAATAGCACTGGCCGCAGGGAAGTCAAACTCTTGCAAGCGAACAAATATCATTAATGATGTGATTTCACTAACGTATGGCATATTGCCTGCGATAAAAATCACCGCCCCGAACTCACCTAAACTACGTGTAAATGACAAAGCAACACCGACTATCAAGGCTGGACGAATGGAAGGCATAATAACTTTCCAAAACACGCCCCAGTCAGATGCACCGAGTGTCACACCCGCTTCTTCTTCCTCTTGAGAAATTTCTTCTAAGACGGGTTGAACAGTACGTACTACAAACGGAATACTCGTAAAAGCCATGGCTACGATAATACCTAAGGGTGTATACGCGACTTTAATACCAACATCTTCTAAAAGACTTCCAATCCACCCATTACTTGAGTACAAGGTCGCTAACGTTATCCCCGCCACCGCGGTTGGTAGTGCAAATGGCAAATCGACTAAAGCATCTAAAATACGTTTTCCGGGAAACTGATACCGAACTAAAACCCAAGCGAGTAATAAACCTAAGGCACCATTAAACAACGAAGCAATAAACGCGGCTCCAACCGTGACTTTATAACTGGCTACTACCCTAGGATCGGCAATGACATACCAGTATTCACTGAATGACATACCTTTTGTTTGCATCACTAACCCCGTTGCAGGTAGTAGGAGAATCAAACTCACAAATAGCAGAGATATGCCTAAACTAATGGCAAAACCCGGTAGTACTCGTTGCTGTTTTGGGCGAGAAAGTGCGTGAGATCCGCTCATAAACCCTCAAAAAATCTATCACAATGAATGGTTACCCCAATCAAGCGGTAACCATATACTAAGAAATGCAGATTAACGGCGTTGTAATTGATCGAGTTTCGCGCCATTTCCAAACTGTGTTTTCATCGCATTCTCCCAACCACCTGCAATTTCTTCTACTGTAAGCAATTGAACTTCTGGGAATCGATCAGCAAATTCAGCTTTTACTTTTTCATCATGAACACGGTAATTAAAGCCTGCGAGCATACGCTGAGCTTCTTCACTGTATAAGTAAGAAAGGTATTCTGTCGCAACTTCAGTGGTTCCATTGCGTTTCGCATTTCGCTCAACAACGGCAACAGGGAACTCGGCAAGAATTGATGTTTTGGGTACCACTACTTCGTAATTATCTTCACCATATTGCTTACGAATATTGTTAACTTCAGATTCAAACGTGATAAGAACATCACCGATCTTACGTTCAACAAATGAGGTTGTTGCCCCACGACCACCAGTATCAAATACCGCAACGTTGGCGAGCATTTTCTTTAGAAATTCATCTTGCTTAGCTTCATTTTCTTTACCAAATGATTTTTGTGCATAACCCAGTGCTGCTAAATAGGTATAACGAGCATTACCTGAAGTCTTAGGGTTAGGAAATACTGAAGACACGCCTTCACGAGCTAAGTCCCCCCAGTTTTGAATATTTTTTGGGTTACCTTTGCGAACTAAAAATGCAGTTGTTGAATAATATGGAGAGCTAGCATTAGGTAATTTACTTTGCCAGTTGGCAGGAATCAATTTCCCTTTATCATGTAGTACCTGAACGTCCGTAACCTGATTAAAGGTCACGACATCTGCCGATAACCCTTGAAGAATCGAACGCGCTTGGGCAGAAGAACCGCCATGAGATTGTTTAATTTCAATGGTATTTCCCGTTTTTTCTTGCCAATGTTTAGCAAAAATTGGGTTATAAGTGGCAAACAACTCACGAGCAATATCGTAAGAAGAGTTCAAGATCGTTTGCTCTGCCGCAGACACGTTAAATGAGCCCGCAATAAGCAAGGCGGCAAACACTGATTTTATTTTTTTCATTATATTCATACTCCTAATTCACTTTTCAAGGTGACATCCTTTGTGACTAGAGTATGTTTATAAATTCTTAATAACAAAGGTTATAAATAGAACTTTTTGGAATATTATCAAACCATAAATTGTTTACCTTATTTCTATTTACCATTGTATTAATAAGGATAATAGATACACAATAGCAATTGACAATATACCAACATAGAGGGATACCAGTGTCTGAATTTCTAACGATTGAATCTTATGTCGGTCACACGCCTTTAGTCAGACTGCAGCGGCTTGTAGTCGATAATCAAAGTACTGTGCTCGTTAAGCTCGAAGGCAATAACCCTGCTGGTTCAGTTAAAGATCGACCTGCGCTCAATATGATTACTCAAGCAGAAAAGCGTGGAACGATCACCCCTGGGGATACCATTATCGAAGCAACCAGTGGTAACACAGGTATCGCATTAGCCATGGCTGCGGCGATTAAAGGCTACAAGATGATCCTAATCATGCCTGATAACTCGACTCAAGAACGCAAAGACTCAATGAAAGCCTATGGTGCAGAACTTATCTTGGTCACTAAAGAGCAAGGAATGGAAGGTGCTCGAGATTTAGCACTACAAATGCAAAGTGAAGGTAAAGGTATTGTCCTTGATCAGTTTAATAATGCAGATAACCCAGATGCACACTTCAACTCAACTGGCCCAGAAATCTGGCGACAAAGCCATGGGAAAATCACTCACTTTGTTTCGAGCATGGGAACAACTGGAACGATAGTTGGTGTTTCTCGTTATCTTAAATCGCAAAATCCTGATATTTGTATTGTTGGATTACAGCCTTCAGAAGGGAGTGCTATTCCGGGTATTCGCCGCTGGCCTACAGAATATTTACCAGGTATTTATGATGATTCAACTATCGATATGGTTATCGACATTGACCAGGAATCCGCAGAAATAACCGCGAGAGCCTTAGCTCAAAAAGAAGGTATTAGTGCCGGCGTTAGTTCTGGCGGTGCCGTTTATGCCGCAATTGACATTGCTAAAAATAATCCAGGTTCAGTAGTGGTTGCCATTGTCTGTGATAGAGGTGATCGCTACCTGTCTTCAGGGCTGTTTTCTTAATGACAGAGGCCTCGAGGTGTAGCTTGTTGCTATACGAGAAGCCAGTAACTCAGTAGGAATGGTCAACAAACGCTGCCTAATGGGGTCGGCTAAATTTGATTTCCATTCCTATAATCGCACCAAAACCTATCACCTTTTGTCCCCAAACCGTGCAAAAAAATTCAAACTTTATCTCCTAGACGACTGAAAAAACAACAATCCATTTAAAAACAAACAATTAAAAACTTGGCATGCATTCTGCTTATTAATAAATGAATACATGGCAGTATTCGTGAGGCCAATCTAGTCCCTTGATTGGTTCATGTTATTTTCCTTTGAGGTACCTTTCCCACCCTATGTGGGAAAGGTTTTTTTTCTTGTTATGTCATCATTTTTATCAACAATATTTTTTATCGTAAAAACAAAAACTTTTCACAAGACGTGCAAAAAAAATATTGATAAATTCGCGCCAAACATCACCCCTCACGTTAATCATTTGTTATAGTCTATACACACAATTTTTATATGATTATTAAATAGCATTGATTTTCAGGCATTCTCCCCATGAATGCGTTTATTTATCCAACCTTAGCGATATACATATGACAAAAAAAATCATTGTAGGATGGCGGGAAATGTTGGCTTTACCTGAGCTTGGCATTGAACAAATCAAAGCAAAAATTGATACCGGTGCACGCAGTTCTTGCTTGCATACTTTTAAAATTGAACCTTATGAACAAGATGGCGAGCTTTGGGTTCGTTTTTGGATTCATCCACAACAAAAGAACGATGAGCTTGTCAAAGAGTGTGTCGCTAAAGTGATCGACCAGCGAACCGTAAAAGATTCTGGTGGCCATGAAGAGCAACGCTATGTCATCGAAACCATGCTAGCTTTTAATGGTGAGCAGTGGCCAATTGAGGTCACGCTAACCAATAGAGAAAATATGTTATTTAGAATGTTGCTTGGCCGCACGGCAATGCATCATCGTATTATTGTCGACCCTACGGCATCATTTTTAATTGCTTCACCTTTAACTAAGGATAACGATTTATGAAAATCGGAATTTTATCTCGCAACCGCTCTTTGTACTCAACTAAGCGTTTAATTGAAGCTTGTCAAAACCGAGGCCACGAAGTCAAAGTGATCGATGCTCTGCGTTGTTATATGAATATTAATTCAGACAAACCAGAAATCCATTTTAAAGGTGAAGAACTGAAAGACTTCGATGCTATCGTGCCTCGTATTGGCGCCTCTGTAACGTTTTATGGCACCGCCGTTTTACGTCAGTTTGAAATGATGGGCGTCTATCCAGTCAATGAATCTGTCGCCATTACACGCTCTCGTGACAAATTGCGTTCTATGCAATTGTTATCGCGCAAAGGTGTAGGCATGCCGATCACTGGGTTTGCAAGTAAGCCAGATGACATTAAAGACTTACTTGAAATGGTCGGCGGCGCTCCTGTTGTGATCAAATTGCTAGAAGGCACGCAAGGCATTGGTGTGGTTCTCGCAGAAACCCGTAAAGCGGCAGAAAGTGTGGTTGAAGCCTTTATGGGACTTAAGGCCAACATCATGGTGCAAGAATATATTAAAGAAGCCGGCGGCGCAGATATTCGTTGCTTTGTCATCGGAGACAAAGTCATTGCGGCAATGAAACGACAAGCAAGTGAAGGTGAATTCCGCTCTAATTTGCACCGTGGCGGAACCGCGTCTCTGGTTCGCATTACACCAGAAGAACGTAAAACAGCGGTAGCAGCAGCGAAAATCATGGGCTTAAATGTGGCAGGTGTTGACCTTCTTCGTTCTTCTCGTGGTCCTTTGGTGATGGAGGTGAACTCATCACCAGGTCTTGAAGGAATTGAAGCGGCAACAGGGAAAGATGTCGCAGGTATGATCGTTGATTTTATTGAAAAGAACGCATCAGCAAAAGGAACAAAAACTCGTGGGCGTGGTTAACTCAGGACGTGGCGAAAAGAAAAGAGTGAGAAAGAATTCACCTTTTAAATTTATGGACCACACCGTGCAAGCCGGTGAAAGAAAAGTACTCGAAATTGAAGCAGCAAAACTTTACACCCACTCGCCGTTATCTATTCCGGTTGAGATCATTCATGGTAAACAAGCCGGACCAGTATTAATGGTTAATGCGGCGATTCATGGTGATGAACTAAATGGGGTGGAAATTGTTCGACAATTAATTGAAAAAGTTGATGCGAACAAACTTAAAGGTACTTTAATTGCCGTACCGATTGTGAATGTGTTTGGCTTTATTCATAAATCTCGCTATTTGCCGGATCGCCGCGATCTCAATCGCTGTTTTCCAGGAACAGAAAAAGGCTCTTTGGCATCTCGTATTGCTCATACCTTTTTCACCGATGTTGCGAAAAAAGCCGATTACATTATTGATTTGCACACTGGTGCAATACACCGGACGAACTTGCCGCAAATACGTGCGTGCTTAGACAATGCGGACACATTACGAATGGCACAAGCGTTCGGTACGCCTGTGATTATTGATGCGGCATTACGCGATGGCTCATTACGTGCTGAAGCAGAAAAAAGCGGCATTCCGGTGCTGACTTATGAAGCAGGCGAAGCACTACGCTTTGAGCCAATTGCGATTAACGCTGGCATTTTAGGTGTCTTGCGTGTGATGCAAGAGTTGGGTATGCATCGTCCTAGCCGCAAGAAAGTACCTGAATCGGTGATAGCTAAATCAACCAACTGGGTACGAGCGGAAAGTGACGGTATTTTACGTACCATGGTGACTTTGGGTGACCGAGTCAATAAAGGCCAAGTGCTTGCTTATATTAGCTCGCCTCTTGGTCACGAAGAAATCACCATGATTGCCCCAAAAGATGGCATTGTGATTGGCCAACAAACGCTCCCACTAGTGAACGAAGGTGATGCGGTATTCCATCTTGCCTACTTTACTGAAGACAATGATTCGGTCAGTGAAAAGGTCGATACTTATATCGACCAAGTCATTGAACATGTAGAAGCGAAAGAAGAAAGTATTACGACTGGGTTTATTGCTGTACCAAATCAAACTCGCTAAATCTAACGCACTAAAAATCAAGAACAAAAAGGCCAAGTATGACAAACATACTTGGCCTTTATTTTTAACTCATTTTGTTTGTAAATACAGAAAAGTTAGTGGTATTTATGCACTTAATAAAGCAAGTACATCCTGAGTTGAGCCCGTTTCAGCTAAACGCGGGAAGATTAAATTAACGCTGTTATTATGCGTCTCTAGATTCAAATCTGTCATGGCATCGGTTGCTAACGTTACGTTATACCCTAATTCCCATGCCTGACGAGCGGTTGATTCCACACCAATGCTTGTCGCGACACCAACAACGACAACTTGAGTGACCTCGTTCGCTTTCAAATATTCGTCTAAATCGGTGTTGGTGAATGCGCCCCACGTTTTTTTCGTCACTAAATGGTCACTAGGCTGAATATTTAAACGGTCATCAAGATCAGCCCAATCAACAGGAAGTTCACCATGTGAGGCGGTCTGCTCATTACGGCCCGGCGCACCACCAGCAACATTCACTAAAACCACCGGTTGCTGCTTTTCACGAAACGCATGAATTAACTGGCAAGATTTTTCCACAACAGGATCCGTGTCATGACAGGTTGGCAGCGCTAAAATGCCCTTTTGTAAATCAATAACAATCAATGCTGTTTTAGGATCAAGAACAGTAATAGACATATACCCGTGATCATTGAAGATGCTTGATTTTATCCTTTAACAGGATCATGCTAACGAACATGAAAATAGAATTATCCAACCAGAAGAAGAAACAGCTCGAGCGGATGCATGACTCTGCACGTGATGGTCGAGTCCGTGACCGCATTAAAGCGGTCTTGCTTGCGTCTGAAGGTTGGTCAAATTCTATGATTTCTCAAGCTTTGCGAATTCATGAAACCACCGTTACCCGTCATATCAATGATTATCTTCAATCTGAAAAATTGATGCCTGAAAATGGTGGCTCACAAAGTAAGCTTAATGCTGCTGAAACTATGTCATTAATTGAGCATCTTACTGAACATACCTATTTTCATACTCATCAAATAGTTGATTACGTTCAGTCTGAATTTCAGGTCACCTATACGGTTGCTGGTATGAACAAATGGCTACATCACAATGGTTTTTCTTACAAACAACCTAAAGGTGTTCCACACAAACTTGATCCTGAAGCTCAAGAGGCTTTTATTCAGCATTATCAAGAGCTGAAACAGCTAAATGAGCCGATTTTATTTATGGATGCTGTACATCCAAGCCAAGCGACTAAAATTACTTACGGTTGGATCCGCAAAGGCAAAGATAAAGTAATTGAAACGACAGGTAGTCGTACTCGATTGAACTTTGTCGGAGCTCTAAATCTCGCTGATATAGCTGCAACTGTAACCGAAAGTTATGACACGATTAATAGTGAGAGTATTGCTCGTTTCTTTTGGAAACTAAAAAAAGAGCATTATCCATTAGAACAAAAGGTTCACGTTATTCTCGATGGTGCTGGTTATCACCGAAGTCAGCTGGTAAAAGATTTTGCGTGTATGCTCAATATCGAGTTGCATTATTTGCCCCCTTACAGTCCAAATTTAAACCCAATAGAACGACTGTGGAAGGTCATGCATGAGCATGCCCGAAATAATGTTTACTTCCCAACAAAAGCATCCTTTAAGGATGCAATAAATAGATTTTTTGATGTGACTTTACCAAAAGTTGCAGGCTCACTGACGACTAGAATTAATGACAATTTTCAGGTCCTGCAACCTGCATCTTCAAGTTAATTGGGTATAAACACTCCGGAAATAAGCTTTAACTAAGATAAAAATTACATTTTGTTACATTCATCATTGTACTTGATAAACCGCATTACTGTTAATTTTATCATTGCTATCTTTTGTCGTGATTTGAAGCCTTTAATGATGAATTTTGCCCTACCGCCATTTTTTCATTTTCTGACAAATCAAATACTGGTTCAGCGAGAGAATGCTCTGCTTTCGCTTCTTCGATAATGTCCGCCACTTGCTGTGCGTGTTCAGGTGCAGTTTGTTCAACAGTCGAAAGGAGATCAGCGACGGTACGATCAGATTTTGCCGCTTCTCTATCTGCTGCTCGCATATTTCCAGTACTTTCTGCCACATTACCCACGAGATGCTGAGTAAATTCCGATAACTTTTCTGGGTGTGTTTCCGCTAAAGTTTCCATCACACCTAATGATTCATGCTCATTAGCGGTAGTAATTGACGCAAGCGAGGAATAAGCCCCTTCAGGTTCTTTTTCTATTAACCATGAGGCGAGTTGTTCAGCTTGTGAATAATCGAGTTCACTAATTGTAGCCACGTATTCATCCAGCCGTTCTGGAGAACGTAATGACAACACTCGATATAATGCAATTAGATCTAACTGGTTTAAATCGGGTGTCCGTTTAATCAGTGGAATCAACCATTCAGGGTTATCATGCAAAATTACGTTTAAATAGCGAATCGCTTCATTGTTATCTTGCGCGAGTAATTGAGTAAATTGTTCCGCTGCTGATTCAAAAAAGG
This sequence comes from Vibrio rumoiensis, assembly GCF_002218045.2. Lineage (NCBI taxonomy): Bacteria > Pseudomonadati > Pseudomonadota > Gammaproteobacteria > Vibrionales > Vibrionaceae > Vibrio > Vibrio rumoiensis. The sequence goes on along the minus strand of NZ_AP018686.1, from coordinate 338,547 downwards.
TGGATTGCTCTTGATATTCCACCCGAGGATCAAGCTCTTCAGACACCGAAGATGGCGTATGCATCACAAAATGCTCTTGCTCTTCGACTGGACGAGATTGTCTTACGGTCATGCGATATAAAATAAAGCCCACTAAGCTAAATTCAATCAAACTCAGCAGTGAAAATAAGGCATCATTGCCCCAAGTCTTAATCACCAAAGAACCAGAATATGGCCCGATAATACAGCCAACGGCATAAACACATAATAAGCCAGACAGCACTGGTACTAGTTGAGTTTTCAGCGCACGGTCAAAGGTTTCAGAAATACTTAGTGGGTATAAACACGCGATAATCCCCATCATCACAGCCACTAATCCAAGCGAAACAATGAACATCGGCTGACTTAAACTAAAGCCTAGAAACAATGTCGAAAGCAGCAATACACAGCACACGGATAGAATCACTTTTCGGCGTTCAAATCGGTCCGATAAATAACCAATTGGCAATTGCAATACAATTCCACCAGCGGTTGCCGCCCCCATAAACATGGAAATTTGTAGCTTATCCATCCCGATATCATTGGCATAAAGCGGAAGGATATTCATCACCATGGAATACAGCACGCCACAAAGAAAACAGGCGATAAAACCCAATGGAGAAAGCCGAAAAAGACCAAGAAAAGAGATCGATTTAAAGGTTTCAATTTTAGGTTCAAAGTGGGAAATAAAGACCACAGGACTGATCGAGATGCTGAACAGCAACCCACAAATGATAAATAATGTCGCTTCACTCGGTGGTGCCAGAACCAAACCAAACTGACCGAGCGTAATCGCGGCTAAAATGACGACCTGATTAATCGCGAGTACTTTCCCTCGATTCGATTCTGTTGATACACTGTTGTACCAGGTATCCAGTGTACCCGTCGCACAAGCGATACAAAATCCCATTACCGCCCGCGCAACCGACCAAACGTAAGTATTGAAATCTAATCCCATGATCAAAATCGCAGTGGCGGCTAAACTGCCGCACATCGCAAAGGTACGAACTAAACCAATACGACGTAAAATCTTTTTGGCCCAAATCGCACCAAGTAAAAAACCGACAGAATAGAGCGATAAAATAATACCTATCGATTGTACATCGACGCCTTCATCGGCAAGCTTCACAGGCAGTAACAAGCCACTTAAACCGTGACTCATCATTAAGAAAAAAGAACTGATACAGAGCAGTATCAGAGGACGAATTGCCGCGATTGCACTCATTATATTCCTTTACACACGTCGAGCTTATATTGGCATCATGCCGCTCAAGGATTTTCAGATAGAAAGGTCAATCATCCCATTGATATGAGAGGATTACAAATTGTGGTTTTTTCAACGCTGTTTTTACACATTCAGAGCAAATCAACGTTAAGGCGAGTAGATATATTGGGAGTGATAAAAATGGGCCGTTTATTGGCCCATACTTTAAAATAGACGAGATAGTTTCAGACAATACAACTCACAAATACTCACACAAATAAGCCGTATCGACAGACACTTGTAGATCAAACGATGAATCACCGATCACATTGAATGATTCACCCGCTTGGTAGGTAATCCATTCTTGTGTATTAGGCAACTTCACAGTCAAAGCGCCTTTAATTACTGTCATTCTTTCTGGCGCAGCGGTACCAAAAGTATATTCACCTGCGGCCATGACACCAACACTGCTTTCACCATCTTCTTGAGTAAAACCGAGTGATTTTACCTTGCCATCAAAGTAGGTATTTTCTTTTATCATCTTCATATCCTTATGAAACACTATTTAATTGATTTGCCTATGTTGTATACAAACCTAGGCAAGAGCTCAAGTTTTATTTTTGCGTTAACTGATTAAAACTTTCCATGACTTCTTGTGATTTCATAATGCGGCTATGTCCATAACTCGCCGTCGACACTAATTCTACCCACGAACTTTGGCTTGCCATCTCTTCGCTAATTGAGAAATTGGCAATTTTATCCTCTGGATCATGAACTATCATCGTAACTGCTTGACGATCAAGTAAGTGTTGCTGTGGATTAATACGTTGAAGTGGGTATTGATATTCCTGTTCAACTTCCGCAATCACGGCATTAAATAGCTTCATTGAAAAACCTGAACGATGGACGGCTTGCACCAGGTTTTCTAAGTAATTTAAAACCGGTGCCACCAGCAATAAAGGCACAGATTGAAACTTCTGATGCTTAGATTCAAGTACAGCCGCGCTGCCCATGCTGTGTGCCACAATACCTACAATTTCATCACAAGAATCTGCAATAACTTCCAATGCATCAACAAAAGCAGGTAAATGGCCAAATTGACCTTCACTCTCACCGTGACCAGCATAATCAAACGCAAGTGCAGTAAAGCCTTGTTGAGCAATGTGTTCCATTAATGGATAAAACTGAGAAGTGGAACCCGACCAACCATGAGTTATCAGCCATGTGGGTCCAGTGCCTAATTTATAAGTGGTCAGTTTGCCTTGAGAGCTGTTCACTATACTGCGTTGCAAACCTTTTGGTTCTAGGTTCTTCACTTTTAGACGTGCCGGAGTGAGTAATAGCTTCTTTGCCGTTTTTATCGCATGTTTACGCGCTAATGTGTGATGCAACCGAGTCGAAACGTTCACCAAGCTACGCTTTAAGCTAAAACGACTTGGGGTATTAAAATATATTTTATTGCTCATCAAACATCCTATTTTAAAAAGCGGCCAATCATGGGCTTCCGATTATTGAAAAGCCGAACATAGTTACAATCATGAGAACCAAAGGCAAGCGTTTATACATTTATCGTTTTTAAATGATGTATTTATCAACATCTCCATTTTTTATTTCGCCTAGATGTGATAAAAATGTTAACTCCTTCGCCACTGATATTTAATGGATTAATCATGTCAGGCATTATTGAGCAATTCCTATTTTCAGCCTCGATCACCGGCCCTATTTGCTTAATGTTACTTCTCGGCATATTGCTCAGACGTTTTAATATTATTAACGATACCTTTATCGATACGGCTTCAAAGCTTGTCTTCAAAGTGACTTTACCGGCGTTACTCTTTTTAAGCATCATAAAATCCAACTCCATCAGCGACAGCAGTTTTCCTCTGGTCACTTACGGCCTTATCGCCAACATTGCCTTTTTTCTATTTTCTACCATCACGGTAAAGCTGTTACTCAAACAAAACAGCCAACACGGTGTGATCATCCAAGGTGCGTTTCGTTCCAATACCGGCATCATCGGCCTTGCTTATGTTGCAAATGCTTATGGCGATCACGGCGTCGCGATTGCGGCGATCTATGTCGCGGCAATTACCGTTCTCTATAATATTTTGGCGGTCATTACTTTATCACCACGAAGCCAACAATCTAATTTTGGCACTTATCGAAATATGCTGATATCGATTATTAAAAATCCACTGATCATTGCAATTGTCTTAGCCTTTGCAATTCATGAAGTCTCCATTACAGTACCACCAATGTTGATTCATACCGGACAATACTTTGCCAATATGACACTGCCACTCGCCTTGTTGTGTACTGGCGGGTCGTTAAATATTGGGGAACTTCGTCACGATAAAGCCTCCAATATTATCTCAAGCAGTTATAAGCTCATTTTATGCCCATTGTTAATCACACTCGGTGGCTTCTTTTATGGATTTCGTGGACTTGAGCTGGGAATACTCTTCTTTATGACCGCCTCTCCTGCCGCTGCCGCCAGCTATGTCATGGCAAGGGCAATGGGAGGAAATGCTACCTTAGCCGCAAATATCATCGCTCTAACGACCGTTGGATCAATGGTGACGACCACATTCGGGATTGTCATTCTGTCGAGCTTTGGGGTGATGTAACATTTAAATTAAAAAATATTCAGCCACTTAAATCCACTCTCCATCGTGCATTTAAGATTGATTGACAGGCTCGACCCGTTAAACTCGAACAGCGTTGATACTCATTTTCCTGTGGATTTCGTTTCTCAACTCGCTTTTATTACTTCAATTTCCTCTAAGAGCCTTTATGAGCCAAGAATTAAAAAAAGAAATCACTTTATTAGGTGGTGTGGGACAACTTTCAACGACCTTATTGGGGACTGGGTTATTCATGATCCCAGCTATTGCTGCGAATTTAGCAGGCGTATGGTCGCTATGGGCTTGGTTCATTCTATTGTTGGCCATTTGCCCTATTGCGCTTACTTTTGCCCTACTCGGCAGGCAGTTTCCAAATGCGGGTGGCACCGCTTACTTTGTTCGTAAAGCGTTTAATAGCAAAGTCGAACGTAGTGTCGCTTGGCTGTTTTTGAGTGTCTTACCCGTTGGTTTGCCTGCGGCACTCACTCTTGCAGGCGGCTTTGGTAAAGAACTGCTGCCTGCTTTGATGGCCCACCAATATATTGCCGAAATCATCAGCTTGTTGTTAATTCTAGGCTTGACCTTACTAGGTAGTAAATCTTCATCACAATTCCAAGCCTTAATTGCCTTCAGTATTTTAGCTTTAGTCGGGGTGTTCTTTTGGAAAGGCGATATTGGCTGGCAAGATATTCCTATGCCGAATTTAAATGCTTCTGCGGCGTTACCACTTGGCAGCGCGCTGGCCGTCATGTTTTGGTGCTTTGTTGGCATAGAAGCGTTTTCTCATATGGGAGAAGAGTTCAAAAATCCGCAACGTGATTTCCCTATTGCAATCATTCTTGGCTGTTTTTTAGCGGGCTTTATTTATTGGGCTTGTTCTGTCGTCATTTTAAAATTTCATGCATTTGCACCAAACGTTGCCGCGCATAGTTCGATTCCTTGGCTGAGTGAACGATTACTTGGTAATGGTTTAAGCATGCTGATCACGGTGATCGGTTACTTTGCTTGCTTTGCCAGCATCAATTTATATACACAAAGTATGATTCGTTTAGTTTGGGCTCAAGCCAGAGAATATCGTCCAACTAACCGCCTGGCTGCCCTATCTAAACGTGGCGTGCCATCATGGGCCACTTATGCGGTGGCGACAGTATTATTCCTCTCAATTAGCATTGGGCATATTATTCAGCTAGATCTGGAAGTGTTAGTGAAGCTGGCCAACAGCGTATTCGTATTGTTATATTTGTTGGCAATGTTATCTGCGTACCGTTTACTAAAAGGCTGGGCAAAATATTTAGCAGGATTTTCTACACTCCTGTGCGTCATTGTATTTGCCTGTTTAGGCTGGAGTATGTTGTACGCTCTGGTTATTTTTGGATTACTTATGCTACCTTGGAAGCGAGTGATAACACCGCCTACTGCCCGCTCTAGTTCTCATTAAATTTTGTCATAACATTACTGTTCAAAAGAAATGAACTTTGAAACACAAAGACGCTGACCAATTGAAAACTTTGCTATACACTCTGGCAAAGTATTTGTTTGCAAGGAAGCAAGCCTGATGTTTACAGAATGGGAATCCAATCGAGTTTGGTACGTTGACAAGCCTTACCGTAAGTTTGGTTTAACACACATACAACGTATGGTGGTCATAAAGCTAGATAATGATGAGTTAATGCTTATCTCGCCAATTGAATTAACCACCCAATGCCAACTGGCTCTATCTAAGCTAGGCTCGGTGAAATATATTGTGTCTTCTACCCCGAGTTATCACCATCATTTGTCCGACTGGTGGCTGGCTTATTCAAAAGCCTACTTTTTTGCCACTCATGCTTTAATTGAAAAACGAACCGACCTTAACTTCGATGGCGTGTTATCAAAGCGTACTCCACCGCAATGGCAAGGCCAGATATTTCAAACCGCGATTGGCAATGATGACACTCCAAATAAAATGATCTTCTGTGATCCTTCAAGCCGTACGCTTTTCGTCAGTGATACGTTCGTTGCCATTCAATCTCATTTATCCATTGGGCAAAAATTTACATCTCTGGTACAAGGCGGGACACATCAACTACGGTTACCGTACTTGGAACGCCGTAAGTTCAAAAACAAAGCGATGTTACGAGTGTCTATTCAAGAAGTCATGACTTGGCCATTCGATCGCTTAATTACATCGAATGGATTAATGGTGGAAAAAGAAGCCAAAGAGGCATTCTACCAAGCCTTTTGGTGGGCATTTCAATAAATAAAGGCGGATTAAGGCAAGTAGAACTTTTCATTTTTCACAAACCATGCCAACCTACGCGCTGAAATTTATCCATGATTCACATGGTTATTCGTTTAGGTATTTGTTTATGAATTATTTTTGGACTTATCTTAAAGGCCTTGCAATGGGGGCAGCGGACGTTGTACCTGGTGTATCAGGCGGCACAATTGCATTCATCACTGGTATTTATGACACGCTACTAGGTAGTATTCGTAAGGTAAACCCAAGCTTATTGGGTTTATGGAAACGCGAAGGTTTTAAAGCAGTTTTACTTCATATCAATGCGGGCTTTCTAATCGCCTTATTTGGTGGGATTTTAACCAGCATTCTTACCTTAGCCAAGCTGATTTCTTGGCTCTTAGTCACCCACCCAATTCCGCTTTGGTCTTTTTTCTTTGGTTTGATTTTAATTTCCGTCGTACACATTCTTAAACAAGTAGAAGATCGACGCCTACACCATGTTATCTTTTTGCTGATTGGCGTTGCGTTTGCTTACACCATTACCGTGCTGCAACCATTAGACTTACAGCCTACGACTCTGAACTTAATTTTAGCCGGCGCCATTGCGATTTGCGCGATGATTCTACCGGGTATTTCTGGCAGCTTTATTCTATTGTTACTCGGCATTTACCCCACGATATTAACCGCCGTTAAAGAGCTGAATATTGACGTACTTGGCTTATTTGCTATTGGCGCGGTAGTCGGCTTACTGAGCTTTTCTCACCTACTGTCATGGCTATTAAACAAACACCGTTCGGTCACGTTAATCTTTTTAACCGGGTTGATGGTAGGAACATTACCGAAAATTTGGCCTTGGAAAGAAACCATTAGCTGGCGTATTAACTCTCACGGCGAGCAAGTTCCGCTTGTTCAGCACAATTTGCTACCTTATCAATTTGAACAAATTGCAGGTCAACCTTCACAAATCACACTTGCGATCGTTTGTATGATTGGCGGAATCGCGATTGTGTGGCTACTAGAAAGATTCGCGCAAAAGCAAGACTAACTATTCACGATTTTGAGTGGATCTAAGCCCAAATCGAATGCTGAACGATTTGGGCTTTTTCATAAGCGAATGTTATTCACTTCAAGAAAGTCACGTTAAGCTCTGTATCTGTTTATGCTCTGTGATAGCATCTTTCAACGCTTTCGTTATGAATCAAAATTATGGCTCACTTTCTCTCTTTACTCCCTAAAAATCGCACCAATTTCATCTGGCTGTTATTGATACCAATCGCTTTACTCACTGGTTTTTATACGCCGAGTATCATTAGTGCTATTCATTCCACTAAACATGCCGATTTACCTCTTGAGCCCTCTCAATATTGCGCACTATCAACCCAACAATGCGGGCAACAAGGAGTAGCGATAACATTAGATACTGATATCGCGAAACCGTTAAAAGCGACTCATATTGATGTGAATTGGCAAGGAAGTCAGAGTGACAAATTAATGCTGACCTTACGAGGGCTTGAAATGGATTTAGGAATTGTGAAATTTCCTATACTCAAACAAAAAGATGGGCAGTATAAAGGCACGATTGTACTGCCCATTTGTACTTATACGAAAATGACCTGGATTGGTACATTGACCGACCAACAAGGTAATAAAGTTTATACCTCTATCAGGATGGAAAAATAATGAAGAAATCATGGATTGTTATACTGATACTTGCTTTCGCTCTAGGCGTAACGCTTAACTTATTTTTACAAAACGACAGCGCCCAAACCAAACAAACCACAACATTGACACTTGAAGGTCAAGCAAATAAAGAGGTCGATATTTTTGCCACTGATGATCCGCGCATTCGTATTATTTACTTTGGTTTCACTCGCTGTCCAGATGTCTGTCCGACTTCGCTTGCTATGCTATCTGCTGCGTTAAAACAGATTGATCCAAAATATTTAAACAATATTCGCCCAATGTTTATTACGCTCGATCCGGAACGAGATTCTGGCGATGACGCTCAAAAGTACGCACATTACTTCCATCCAGCCATCGAAGGGTATTCCGGCTCATTGCAAACCATCACATCACTTGCCAAGCAATATGGTGTGATCTTTCAGAAGACAGAGTTAGCCGATTCAGCACTAGGCTATACTATCGACCACAGCTCTTATTTTTACTTTGTAAAATCTGACGGTTCATTACTTAAAAAAGTACCACACACATTAAACCCTCAGCCCTTAATTTTAGCGATTCAGCAACTTGAAAAGGAAAACTCGCAATGAAAAAAATCTCCATTCTATTTTCAACGCTATGTGTCAGTCTCTCTGCCTTTGCTCACGATGGTTTAAAATACGATGAACCTTATGCTCGAGCAACACCACCTAACGCTGTTAATAGTGCAATATTCATGACCATTGAAAACCATATGGATGCTGAGCGAACGCTGATTTCAGCTACAACAGAGATTGCTGATAAAGCTGAGCTGCACACCGTTGAAAAAGATGGCGACTTGATGAAAATGCGACAAGTAGACCAGATCATTTTACCGGCTCACGGCCAAGTCATATTAAAGCCTGGTAGCTATCACATCATGCTATTGAATGTAAAACAGCCACTAGTTGAAGGGGATAACATTCATGTGACGTTAGGTTATGCTAATGGAGAAACGGAAAGCCTTGAAGTGCCAGTTAAAAAAGTAATGGCGGGAATGAAACAAATGGCTCAAAGCGACAGTGAGCATGGCCACCATTAATCGGTAATCATTAAGAAGGTGGAGAACACTTAGCCTTCCCTTCTTACTTTTATAAAAAGAGAAACGTCGAGTGAAGGCAGCAAAAACGAATCACCAATATCAACTTATCAGCCTTATTTTCATCTTATTTGCTTTAATCGCTTTCGCGGCAAACTCAGTGCTTGCTCGTCTTGCTTTAATCAATAGTCATATCGACCCTCTCAGCTTTACTAGCCTACGTCTATTATCTGGTGCGATCATGTTGGCCATTTTAGTCATGATAAAACGTGCATCAAAAGGCAATACAATCAAGGCACCATCTCTTGAAGGCAGCACTATATCGGCAATATTCTTATTTATTTATGCTCTCTGCTTTTCTATTGCCTATCTATCAATTAGTACTGGTACCGGCGCATTGATATTATTTGGTGCCGTGCAAATCACGATGATTATTTACCAATTATTAAAAGGTAATAAGCTTAAATGGGTCGAGTGGATGGGAATATTATTGGCCTTTTCAGGATTTATCTACTTGGTAATGCCGAGTCTATCTACCCCCTCTTTTAGCGGATTTCTATTAATGGCAATTGCAGGGGCAGCTTGGGCTGGTTATACCATACGAGGAAAAGCTTGCGCGGATCCATTAAGTGATACGGCTGGTAATTTTATACGTAGCTTGCCTTTATGTGTTCTGGTGGTTTTCTATATTTTAGCGACTCAACATACGCTAACAACGGAAGGTATTACGCTTGCAATAGTATCAGGGGAGATCACATCTGGGGTGGGTTACGCGGTTTGGTATGTGGCATTAAAAGGATTAACATCAACTCAGGCTGGGGTCATACAATTGTTGGTGCCAGTAATTGCAGCATTAGGCGGTGTCGTTTTTCTACAAGAGCCCATCACACTCTCTTTTGTTTTGGCATCGAGTATGATCCTAGTAGGAATATTGATGATGACACTACAGAAGAAGCAAAGATAATCGGCCAGTTTATAAGGAGAATCTATGCTCGTAATATGAATGACTACGAGCATATTCAATCAATCAAATATGAACTAGCTCGCGACTTTTACTTTGATTTTGCTCTTATCAATCTCTTTGCCATTTAATGCGAACATTGCTGTTTTTGCTTGATCAAGATCTGGCATATAAACAAAGCCAAAACCTTTTGATTGGCCTGTTTCTTGGTCCAAAACTAAGGTGCACTCACCAACTTCACCAAATTCTTCAAACAATTTACGCATTTCAATTTCGGTCGTTTGGCGAGCAAGATTTCGGACTAAAAGCTTCATAGCATTTCTCTTTAATGTTGTGTACTGAATTGAGGTTTATATATATGTATACCTACTTCTAATAATGACACAGAAAACAAATTAGGTATGTTTTAATCTTCCCATTATCGATATTTCATTGTAAAAAGAAGTGAAAGGTTCTTCTCTCGGACAGAATTTAACCTATCGAGTCAACCGGTTCTCAATCAAGGATGAATAAATAATGAATATTGGTATTTATATTTATGATAATGCAGAGGTTCTGGATTTCTCAGGACCTTATGAAGTGTTTACTACCGCGAATAGAGTATGTAGTCCTCCACCTTTTCACGTATTCTTAATCGCAGAAAGCCTAGCCCCCGTACAAGCTCGCTCAGGATTTAATGTACTGCCTCATTATGATATTTCCAACCATCCTAAATTAGATGTTTTGATGGTGGTTGGTGGTGATCATACTCAAGAAGTGAATAATGAAGTTGTACTGGATTGGATCGCCCAGCAAAGCCAAAGTGCTCCCTTAGTCACCTCGGTTTGTACTGGCGCGTTTTTGCTGGCTAAGTCTGGTGCCCTTCAACACCATAAAGCCACCACACATTGGGAAGACATTGCTGATTTACGCCAGCAATTTCCAATGCTACAAGTACAAGAGAATGTCCGTTGGGTAAAAGATGAGAATCGAATTAGTTCTGGTGGTATCTCAGCAGGGATTGATATGAGCTTATTTATTGTAAGTGAATTGACCAGTATTGAAACGGCCGAAGCAACCGCGAAGCAAATGGAGTTCCGCTGGCAGCGTAATTAGCCGATTCCTCTCAATTAAAAAACAATGTGAAACACTAAAAAGCCCCTGTCATTTTCATAAACAGGGGCTTCATTTTATATTTCAGCTTTAAACTAAAACAGAACTATGCGGCTTTTTCTTTGTCAGCTTTCACTTCGTCAATAAACTCTTCATGTAAAGTACAAATCGCGGCTTCATAGTTTTCATCATCCACCACAAATTGCACATCGACATTACGCATTGATGAGTGCGCTGCTCGTGGCGTAATATCTTGGTTCATCAATGAAATCATACCGTGACTTAACGCCTTATTGGTATCAATTGATGCACCAATCACAGAAATTAACGCCACCATTTTGCCGGTAATTTTGGCATTCGGGAACGCTTTTTCAGCACGTGAAAGTACCTTGTTTTTACTTTTCGAATTACCACTCAAGTAATAAGTGATCGAGTTAGCGTTCATCTCTTTACCGACAAGCTGCACTCGCTCATCATTAATGATTTCCATTAACTCATAACCGACATTATCCGCTTGGCCAACCATTGCTTGATCAAAGATATGTAATGCAAAGACCTTGTTACGGCCGGCAATAATTTCCACTTTATCGGTATTACCAGCATAGCTGTGCGGATTAAACTCATGAGAAATCAACGTCCCTTTATGTTCAGGCTCAAACGTATTTTTAATCACTAATTCAATACCACTACGACGTAAACCTGAAGCAGCATTAGGGTGAATCGCTTCCATGCCTAAGTTCGCGAGTTGATCGGCAACATCATAGTTAGTTTGTCCCATTGGACGCACTTTTTCAGGGCCAACAATACGTGGGTCCGCGGTACTTAAATGATACTCTTTATGAATCACCGCTTGCTTCGCTTTTGAAAGTACCGCTAAACGGCTAAATGTCATTTCACTGTAACCACGGTCGTAGGTTTTCATTAACCCTTCGGCGCAATATACGTAACCTGTCACGATCGGTAACTCTTTCGACACATCAATATCTTCTAGTGCACGCTCAATCACTCGGTCAAGATTACTTGAAGCATCTTTCCCTTCAACTTGCGGCTCGAGATCCCAACCAGACAAATCGACAAACCTGGCGTTAACATCAAGAGTGTTTAGCTTCAAACAAGTATTGTAGGCACTATGTGCTTCACCGATGGAAGATAAAAACTCTCGGATTTGCGGCAAATAATGCTGCATTGAAAACTGACCGTATTGGCAAGTTTCCATAATATTATTAATACAGTTTGTCGCTTGTGCGATGCGATCTTTAATGAAATTATCGGCACGACGACGGCTAATTGGATCTGCGAACATATTTTCATTTATCAACAACATGCGTTGTTCAAGTTCTTCCATTGCTTCGACCCAAGCATCATCACGGTTTTCCACTAGGCGATAAATGCCCGGCTTACCAGAACGTTTACATTCCAATAAAGCATCGGTAATGCCACCATAAGCCGATACGACAAACATTCTGTTATAAGGGTTTTCTGGGCGAAGTAAGATGTTATCAAGAACAGCATCGAATGCTGACATTGATGTACCGCCAATTTTTTCAACGGTATGGTTTGAGTTTTGAATATTGGCAGTGTGGCTTCTATTTGAAGAAGTCAAAATGGGCTCCTTTTAAAGATCAATTAATTTAATTATTTCAATTTATATTTCAGTTTCTAGGTGCTAGTCCCTAGTAACTAGGCTTTGCCGCTGGTTCTACATCAACAAAGCGGCAGTATTATCAGCGTTGTTCGTTCAACGACCCGAGACAACTTCTAGAAACTAGGGACCCGTAACCTATTCTTCCACTAATGGATATACACCATCTTTATCATGGGTTTCTGCACCCGTTAATGGTGGGTTAAAGACACATGCCATTACCATGTCTGCACCTTCATAGGCACGCAATTGATGGTTATCGTGCTGATCTAAGATATATAAAGTGCCCGGTTTAATTGGGTACGTTTTACCGCCAATCACTTCAATCTCACCTTCACCAGAGATGCAGTACACAGACTCTAAGTGATTTTTATAGTGAATATGGGTATCGGTTCCCGCATAAATGTTGGTAATGTGAAACGAAAATCCCATCTTATCTTCTTTAAGTAGCATACGAACACTTTCCCAAGTATCCGCAACGACGCGACGTTCACTATTTCGACATTCTTCTAATGTTCTTACAATCATGTTTTATCCTTTTTTGTCGATGTTTGTTTTAACAATGGATATGGTTTGATTACTTGTGATGTACATATCGTCATTGTTAGTTATGCAGTAGCAAGATTAATTACGCATTGCCAATAATTGCCAAACTGGCACTTGACTCATTGAAAGCTCGGTAAACACTTCGTTATCTTGCTGCTTTACCTGTTTCGATTTATACGTATTAACTTGATTTACTAAGCCTTTTTCATCAGTTCATGATGCCTTTTTGACCAGTTTTGCTGACACTTTTTCTACTGCATTTTCAAAAATATGAATACCTTGTTCTAACTCAGATTCACTTACGGTCAATGGACAGAAAAACTTCACCACTTCATCGTCAGGACCAGCGGTTTCAATCACCATGCCGTTAGCAAAACATTCACTTGTAATTAGATCTGAAATATCACCATTTTTACATGCGATACCTTGCATCAAACCGCGACCTTTAATTTTTTCAAACAAGTTTGAATATTGCTTCAACGCTTTATTAAGAGCTTTGTTTAACTGCTCAGCACGTTCTTTAATGTGCATTTCGAATTCATCATTGTGCCAATATGTATCGATGGCTTCCGCTGCGGTCACGAACGCATGGTTATTACCACGGAAAGTACCGTTATGCTCACCAGGAGCCCATTGGTCTAATTCAGGCTTCATTAACATGATCGCCATAGGTAGCCCATAGCCACCAATCGATTTTGACAATGTCACCATGTCTGGTTTAATGCCTGAAGGCTCAAAACTAAAGAAGGTACCCGTACGACCACAACCGGCTTGGATGTCATCGACAATCAAGAGAATGTCATTGCTTTTACAGATATTCTCTAAACGTTGTAACCACTCATTAGACGCAGCATTTAAGCCACCTTCACCTTGTACCACCTCAACAATTGCTGCAGCTGGTTTATCCAGACCCGCTGAATTATCATTAAGCATGGTTTCAAATAACGCTAAACCATCAATGTCAGCATAACCTTCATAAGGAATGCGAGTCACACCAGATAGCGGCATCGCTGCACCACCTCGGTGATGTTGATTACCCGTTGCTGCAAGTGCACCGTATGACACACCGTGGAAACCATTAGTAAACGCAACGATATTAGTGCGACCTTTTACTTTTCGAGCCAGTTTCATAGCTGACTCAACAGCGTTAGTCCCTGTTGGACCTGTAAATTGGACTTTGTATTCCAAATCACGTGGCTTCAAAATTTTGTCGTTCAAGCTTTCTAAGAAACGACCTTTTGCTTGTGAGTGCATATCAAGACCGTGGGTTAAACCATCTTGGTCGATATATTCAAGCAATGCTTTTTTTAGAACAGGGTTGTTGTGGCCGTAGTTCAATGAACCTGCACCGGCAAGAAAATCTAAGTAGCGATCTCCGTCTTCGGTATGTAGCCAGCAACCTTTCGCAGAAGAAAATACTACGGGGAAATTATTGGCATAACATTGAACGTTTGATTCGTGCTTTTTAAAGATATTCATGATTTGTCCTGTCTATCCATCCTATGTATTTATCTCGGCTGAGCGAATCCCAACCAAGAATTTTTAAAATTTAATGCTTATGGGGTTACGTCATTTCGTGCACGTTAAGTCAATTAATGTGCATTAACTCATGGCAAGCGGAATGTGGAATAAGAATTCGCTATCATGTTCACCATCAAAATGATTTTCTTTATCTAAGAAAACACTGATGCGCCCTTCTTCACCGTCTTCACGCTCAATCTTACGGAACAAGTTCCATGAACCATGGTTGTCTTTGGTAATCGTTGTCTCGATAGCCGCAACACCTGCAACACATTCTCGCGCTAATAACGATTTGATCATGCGATAAGCCAACCCACATCCACGGCTATTTTCCGCAACTGCGACCTGCCAAATAAATAATACAGGTCGGTTAGGGTGACTAGAGGGTTTGAGATAAGCGGAAACAAAACCTGCAATCTCACCGTCCTTTTCAGCTAATACGCATGTATCGCTAAAATGTGATGCCTGCAAAAAATTGCAGTATGCAGAGTTCGTATCCAAAGGAGGACACGATTCAATCAAGGCATTGACCTGATTGCCATCGCTTATTTCGGGTTTTCTAAATGTTAACTCGTCCTGAGTTGTGGTCACTTTTTCGGGGTGTGCTACCCACGGTGCCGTAATCATCTTAGCCCTATTTTTATTTGTACACTTCTTTCTTCCATTACAACGAAACTGTCATCAAAGAAGACCTAAGTGGCGATTGATTTTTATTAATGCTAATTGTCAGATAACCAACAATTGTTTAGTGCACTAATCAATTTCGTTTTAGATAATAACGTATCAGATTATTTTATCAACCCCTTATTCTTTAAGTGAATATACACATGACAACTAAGCGCATGAAATAAAACAACTAATAACCAATACGAATAAAAAAAATCAAACACAGCAACCTTTAGGGTTGTAATCAATTGTTCAGCAAAAAATCATATCATTGTCATATTTTCTATCTTCTTGTGAACGCTCAAAAGCAGGAGGGAAAGTTTTACTCAAAGATAAATCGAGCCTGAAATTAACAATATGTAGAGACTCAAGAAAGGGAAAAAGCCTGGTTCTATTAAGCCCTAAAATTAAGGACTCAGAAGTGAACAATCGTGCTATTTTTTTTTCGATAATTAAATTATGCTGTGATTAGCACTTAATTTATTTTTATTGAACATTTAGGATGTTAACAATGAAGAAAACCATTCGCACAATGCCTGCGCACAAAAATATTGCTTTGGTTGCTCACGATCATTACAAACCAGAGTTGCTTCGCTGGGTTGTCGAAAATAAAGAGAAACTACAAAGCCATTTTCTTTACGCTACCGGCACAACAGGGAACATGTTAAGCCGAGAAACCGGCCTTGCGATCAAAAGTTTAATCAGTGGCCCGATGGGAGGCGACCAGCAACTTGGTGCTCTGATCTCTGAAGGGAAAATAGACATGATGATTTTCTTCTGGGATCCTCTTAATGCTGTGCCACACGATCCAGATGTGAAAGCGCTACTACGTATCGCTTCTGTTTGGAATATCCCCGTTGCCACCAACCGTGCAACCGCAAAATTTTTATTCAATTCAGTCTTGCTAGAACAAGAAGTCGATATTGAAATCCCAGATTATCAAGCTTATTTGAACGAGCGCTTATAATTTATAAAGCGGTTAAAGCCAAACAAGACATTAAGGCTCTTGTTTGGCTATTTTACTCTTCAAATTTAGTCTAAAACCAGCTCATCAAGCTGGGCTACCTTCCAAGTTAATGCTTCTAAACGCTGTTGTAGGATCCCCAACTCTTTACCCGCTTTTTCATTCTCACCAGATTTTAATAACTGCTCAATATAGCCAACACGAGCATATATAGGCGATAAACTCTTACTGATTTTTGTAATCGAATCGATGTCTTTCTTTACACTATTTAACTGACTTTTTTGAATGCTCAAATTGACATTCGAAAGCCTTGTCCGTAAGCCATCAAACTTATCAACCATAGCGTTAACCGATTCAATACTTTCTTTTTTCTGTGCTAACCATTGCTGCTTTAATAACGCTATATTTTGATCATCACCTATCAAAGATTCGAGTTTTTCAATATTTTCTTGTTGCTGCTTTGGTTTATTTCCAAGCCAAGAAAACGAATGGTTCGACATATTATCAGAGAGGGATTGGCTCAACGCTTGGCGCTTTTCTGCCGCTAACGGTGGTGCTGGTAACGCGTTAAACTGCAAATCATGAATAGGAAGGACAGGTTGCTTAGTCAGTAAAAAAGAAACTTGATAAGTAATCAACGCGGTAACAAGGATCACTAAGATGTAATAATGCCATTTGGTTTTAGTTCGATTCACTGCTGCAGGCAAGACGACGCCTGTGCTTTTATGGCTTTTATATTGAATTTCTAAACGATCAATATGCTCAAAAATGATGTAAGCCAGCCCATCCATATTTGCAACATGTGATGGCTGCTTTTCCGTAAAGATACTATCAATTTGCTCACAATGACGTTCACATCGATACAAATCTCGTAATTTTTCATAATTGGGCTTAAGTAATTTCATTTCTTTGATAATGCTATTGTTCACCCATTCAACCAGGTCTTTACGTTTGTTGGCATTTTTATCTTCTGCTGAAGAAATAATGAGTGACGCTGAAAGCAATTCTAAACCATTAGCTAAACCCGCTACACAATGTAACTTTGTTACCGCTACCGTGTAATAACAACATAGCAATAAATCCATCCCTGATTTTTCAGCCATCAAGGTACATTTATTTTTTACAGACTCCCAATCCGTTCCACCGGAAAAGGGGGCATTTTGTTTATTTATTTCAGCTTTAATATCATCATAAATATGACTTTTTCTAATCAAATCCGAATCACTAACAAGATTAAAAATACGATTTTCCACATACACATTGGTTGACATAATCCACACCCAAAGAAGTCAGAGTGAGGTTTCCCCCACTCTCTTTTACGCAAGTTAATTTCGAATATTTAGTGAGGCTTCATTTAATATAAATTTTCAGATAACTTAAATGACCTAAATAAATTATTGGTGAATGGATTATTGTCACTATTTGAACTCAATCGATAAACCATGCTTCCATTATCAACTGCGAACTTATAATCCACCGACTTAGAGCTTGCCGACACGACCTTAGCTTGATCCAACAAACGGAAGAAAGACCAAGAGCCTTGCTTCATAATACTGCGTGGAGAATAGCCTGTTTGTGTCGGGACTAAGGTTACTTTTGATGATGCGGTTTCTCTTAATGAGTTTGGCCAAATAAGTTCAACAACATCACGCTGTCCATGGCTATAAGTTAAGTATTGCCCATCAACATCAATCGCACTGCGTCGTTTATTACCACTTAGCACGATAGGCTGTAGTGAGAATTCAATATCCAATACACCTTTGCGATTAAAAAAGGCTTGCTGTATTTTCTTCGCTTGGGTTAATTCATCGATAACTTGTTGGTTTACAATCGAACGATTATTCCCGTCATCATTATCAATAAGGACTTTCTCATTCAAAAATAAATCTAACTGATCATTATAAAATGTATTCAAGATCCCATCTGGAGCAAAGAATTCTTCAAAATCAGACAACGCGACGTCTTTTTTCGCGGCTAACGATAATGGGTATTTACCCGCTAACTTTTCTCGATATGGCTTATACACATCTTCTTGCCAACGTACCTCAAGATAACGAATCGCTTCTTTCTTTACCACATACCAACTTTGATCCGACAACGTTTTCATCATTTGGTTTAAAGGGCTTGGTAGGCCACTCGCAACGCGGCGTAGTGTGTAAATAGGATCAATACTTTGCAGTTTCACCCGCTCTTTTGTCGCGTTTAAAGCTGACATTCCCACATTCGGTGAGTCTTGCATGGCTTTAAGGTAATCACGTAGTTGCCCTACGACATCTAACACTTCTTTTATATAAGCAGGGTTATCGCCATTAGGGTAATTCAATGCATTCAGCTCTGAAAATGGCTCATCAATCATAGAAGCGACTTTAAATTTAGGGCTCTTTAATAACGCTTCTTTTGCTGCCTTATCTGTACTTTCTGGGGAAGCGTTAAATAAATGAGTATTACTATCAACGGTTCTGAGTAAACGCTGAATCGGCTCCAAGTTGCCCATAATATTGTCAACTACGGCCACCGCATCGTTAATGTCATTAAACTTCTTAATGTTGATATGATTTAAAGCTTGTCGCCAAGTTGCCGTGTAATCGGCAATATATAAACTTCTTATTTTTTCTCTTAATACGCGTTTATCTTCTTCACTAAACTCTGCCGTTGAAGACTGGCCGAGTACCCAGCTATCAATCAAAGCTAAATTGGACACCGATTCTGATTGAGGCATGAAATAATCCTCAAAGCCTTCTTTGGTTAAAAGCTTAGGAATATAAAGCGATTGATCACTTCTTTTGCCTTTTTGGTACACCATATCAAATACAGGTCCAATTAAATTACGCAAGTTGACATCGGGTCCTAATAGAGATTTCGCACTTAATTTTAAGTTACGATAGACCCGCTCTTCATTAGGCATACGGCCAAGATCATTTTGCACACGACTAATTAGCAAATCATAAGGACGCATCAATTGATCGGCCAACTCATTACCATTACGTCGATCCTTGGTCAGATCAGTATGTTGCATCGCATACTCAAGGTGGGCTAACAACTGTCTCTGAATTTTTTGTTGGCCAGTAAACTGATGTTGCCAATATTTAGAGAAGTAATCTAAAACAAACTCAGGATGTCGACCACTCGCATCGACCATCATTCGATAAACCCTTAATGTTGCTAATTTTTGTTCATCTGATTTCGCTCGATTTAAGTCATGAATAGTATCGGCCATCAATAATGGCAAAAATTTGTACTCTAATAGGTTTAAGTAGGTTTCTTCTACTTTTGGTCCAATTGTATGCCCTTGATACAAACCTAAATCCGATACATATTTTAATTTGTCACGGAAAAAACCAAACTCTAATGTTGCTTCACGAATTTTATTTAAAGGCTCGAGCATATCTTTATGTGAGAGCATGCCCTTATTACCCAAAATGAGTACTTGATATTCATTTACTTTTTGTAAAACACTATTAGCTTGATTCACGTTTATTGAATAATACCGTTGCCAAGCAGTGACTAATAAGAAACTGGCAATGCTACAAGCTACCACTGACGTGAATATAATTCGTTTCTTTCTCTTCGCGACTTTAAAGTTATCAGAAGCAAGCCCTGCTTCCGGATAAATAATTTGATTAAATAACTTTTGAGTAAAATAAATCGTCGAGTTTTTTGCATTTTGCGCTACATTGATCGCATGCCTTAACCCATAGCGACGAGACGTTGCATTATCAAAAGCATTAATTGCCACACCTTGCTGGAAGACCGAGTTAAAATAAACTCCGCGAACTAAAGCTGAAGTCGAAAACTGATCACTACCTAGCGTCTCTTCTAATAAACGATGGATCGTATCTTTCAAGCCGGCTAATTGACGAGAAAAGCTGTACACGGCATTGCGGTCTTCACTATCGGTGAGGTTGACCATAATATAGGGTATCGCTTCGTTAATACGAGCAATAAACTCGTCGTAACTTGCCGTGTATTCCGTTAACCAATGATCCAAGTCATCCACAGAGTCTAGAGAGAAGGTAAAACCAAGCACTTCTTCGCGTTTTTCTTTGGTGTAATTGCGAAAGAAAGGTTCGAAACCATGTAATAAATCAAACTTAGTAAAAGAAACGTAAACTGGCAGCCTAGTCGACAGCGTTTCCATCAATTCACGTAAGCGAGTACGTAATAAATTCGCATAGGCTTTTCGTTCTGATTCGGTCGATTTCGCAAGGTGTGCAATATCAATGGCCAGCACAATGCCATTTAATGGCCTACGATTGCGCGTTTTTTCTAACCAATGCGTAAAATGTACCCACAACCTACGCGATAATTCAGGGTCAACACCGTTACCAAGACCACCTTGAGTCAATAATTCACCATCAGGATCAATTAAGACAGATTCATCGCCAATCCACCAATCAAAGCTGTATGGATTACCACTTTTTTGGTGAGATGCACGCATAACGGAAGAAAACACGAAACTTTGACCTGAACGATTGATTAAGCTTGTTTTACCGGCATTTTCCAAACCCAGTACTAAATACCAAGGGAGCGAATAAAGGTAATTGCTCTTATTTAAGCTCGACTTCATCGTCTGCATCACTTGGTTTAATTCTAGCTCTTGGCGCTCTTCAAACTGAAGTAGAGGATCGGCCTTTAGTTCTAATGAGCGCTTTTCATCTTCTCTGATTCGGTTCAGTTTTCTCCATTGCCATAGTCCCCATAATGAAAAGCATATTAATGAAAATACCACGCAAGCCACAACGCGAGCCGTCAATGAAGATAACGGTTGTTGCTTATTGATTGTTAGCCACGGGCCCATCCACCAAATCGCAACATTGATGAGAATAAAAAGGCTGAATAATAAAATTGGCATTGCCGCTGTTATCGCAGGCTTAAGCTTCTGACCAATCCCTGTTATCATTTTCCACATATAACCACTACCTTAATTATTTAATATTATTAACACTTTTGAGCTTTTCTATAAGCGAGGGCTCCCAGTCACTGAGGCTCATAGACATGATCTGCTCATACAATGCGCGATATTGTTCACTCGCTACCGCAGTGAGTTTGTTCTCTTCTAATAAATCAGCCAGTAAGCACTGCCAATAAAATTTATCCCTTGGTTCAACGGCACTTTCTAGGCCATCATTGACACTAGAAATCGCCACTGTCACGCCAGCCTCTTTAGCCAAGTATTTAATTTGTTCATACTTTTCTTGCCAATTACTTATTCCACCCTGAGCCGCTCCCTGAGTTGCTGAATCAATCCATTGCTGAGTCTCATCAGAAACAAACGGGGAACCATCTTTGAATTTCAATTCCAGTAACTGAGGTAACCGGGCAATAAATTGCTTTGTCTCATCTTTTATTGCCTCAGCCCAGTCAGACTGTTCAAGAGATTCGGCAATTTTAAAACTGAGAAACTGTCCATCGATCCAATAAGGTGCAAGCGTCAAACTTTGTTCAACTTTGCGCCATAAAGCGACATCAGGATGAGACATACCATCGGTATATTCTTTTAATCGCTCACCTTGAATGCTGCGTAATTGCGTTTCTCCAGATTGGTTATGCTCAGGTGGAGAATCAATCCCACTCCATACGGCATAACGTCGAGTCCTAATAGAAAGTGGGGTGCCATAATCTTGCTCTGATAGAAACTCTGCTACTTTGAGAAGCGTTTGCTTGATAGATTGCCCACTATAAGCATCAAACGTTAATGGATTATTAGCCTGGATATTCACGACCGTAGAATTTCCAAGATTGGGGTTTTCAGAAGACGTGCTTTGAGATTGATTCGCCAATGGCGCTCTCTCTTCACTGTCTTTTAATTTGGTCTTAATTCTTTGGTCAAGAAACTGCACTGAATCGGAATCTAGTTCATTGTTAATAACGGCAGCATGCCAATCATTAAACGCTTGCAGTAATAGCTCTCTTCCTGCTGAATCGAAGAGTGAAAAATCAAACTTATCAATAAGCAGATCAAATCGTTGTAACAGTAAGCTAAAGAATTTACGGCGAGGCAATTTGCCTCTGTCGCCAGGAGAAGGGTAACTTTCTCGCCAAAACTCTCGCATAAAATCACCAAAGACAAACACCGAAAGCGTGAACCGTTCTGGTGTCGTTTGGTGGTGTAAACACTGTATAAGATGAATCAGCAGCTTAATGTCTTTGGTTTTATCCTTTAGCAGCTGCAGAATATTCTTTTCTACTTCGCTCCATTGCACAGAAGCATGAGATAAAGAACCCACTTTCATCATTTGATCATCAATAAATTCATATAATGGGTCGTCATATAAACGCTCCCCTACACGAAGCTCTCCTGCAATAGGAGTTGCAATAATTTTCCGATATTCGGTTATGTTCATAACATGCCTTACCAATGACAGCTTTTACGTAAAGGAATAAATATCTTCGACAAGTTTTGAGTATTAAATTTAAGACCATTGATTGTGGTGATATCAGAGTGCAACTCAATCATTGGAGAAGAAGATATTTTTTTCATCAAATCAATTGCCAACAGCCCTCTAGCGCTGCTAAGAACAAAACCAGAATCATCGGTTCGCCATAGACTAGGTGAAAAGGTGTTGGCAGAAATATTGACGCGGGCTTGAGTCACACCCTTACGTAATAACAAATCCAAGCGACTAATATTATCAACGCAGCTCAACATCAATATAGGTGCCACTTCCCCATCAACGTTAATAGCAGGCAACGTGACCCAAATATCTGCTGGATTATCGGTATTTGGGGTGGATATTAAGGCAAGTGATTCACTGTTTGCTCGTTGCTTTTCTAACTCTATGCCTCGAGACCATATTTCTGGTTTCACCTCTTGTAATGCCTCAATATCAGGTAAAGAAGTATTAAAGATACGATCAAAGCAATCTAAACGTTCAAGACGAGCCGTCACTTTTGTGCACTCTTTCGCTTGATTTAAAAGCGCACTTTGATCCGCGCGAACTTTACTAACAAGTGGTAACTGAATGAAAAGCATTATTACCATTAGCGTTTTAAACGAGTTAGCCATCAAGATATCTCCAGCTTTTGGCACTTATAAGTTAATGTTCGAAGAGGTATGCCTAAACTTTTTGCTGTCTTCGTTTTATTTCCAAGACACGTTTTCAAGCGCCCATTAATCACTTTAGATTCAAACTCATTAAGAATTTCATCCAAGTTCCTTGAATCTAAAATGACTTCATCATTATCAAATAAAGATAAAGCATTAGAATTATCTGCAATGCAGGATAGTGAAATAGGTTGCCCGTCTTCGACTTGAGAACAAGACAGATCAATCATACTTTTTAACTCTCTAACATTACCTGGAAACTCTAATTTCTTAAGATAATCTAAAGAGGACCTAGTCAAATAACCAACATCTCGTTGATAACTTTCATTATATTTATCGATGAAATGTTCACTTAATATTTCTATATCATCTTTCCTTTCAATTAAAGCGGGAAGAGATATTGGGCATTGCATCAATCGATAATATAAATCAGGGCGGAATTCTTTCGCTTTTATCTTTTCTTTCAAATTAATATGAGTCGCTGAAATTAATCTAAAATTAGATGTCAGCTCTTTTTTCCCACCTAACGGACGAAAACTTTTCGTTTCAATAACACGCAATAGTTTTGATTGAAGGTGTACCGGCATATCACCGATTTCATCCAAAAATAACGTTCCTTGGTCCGCTTGTTCAATCAAACCAGCATGATAAGAATCCGCACCAGAAAATGCCCCTTTCTCATAACCAAATAATTCGCTTTCTAATAGGTTTTCAGGTATCGCAGAGCAATTAATGGCGATGAATTGCCCCTTGTTATAAGACGATATTTGATGAATCGCTTTGGCAACGACTTCTTTGCCAGTACCAGTGTCGCCATGGATCATAACCGATAACGGCGATTCTGCTGCCGCGACGATTTTCTTTTTCACTTCGACCATGGCAGAGCTGCCACCGATTAAAGTGGAAGATAAATCCAATAGTTTTTGACTTTGCTGGTTCACTTTTCTTTCTATCGTAAGCGTTTCCGATAAAGTTTGCTTTTCTAAATCAACCTTTTTTAAATCTTTAAGAAGCTTCCATTGGGCGCCATACGCATCAACGTACAATTTAAATTCGGATACAAATTTAATTTTCTCTAAGTTATCGGAATCACCAAATAAAACGAGTAAAGAAGGGCCGGATTCTTTAGCACATGATAAAGGATAAATTAAGCAGGCTTGGCCCATTCTTAGCTGAGAAGCTAATTTTTTAAACTCGTTATTTCCTTGCCAATAAATAAGCTCACTTTGTAATATGAGCTTATGTTTATTGTCGTGTAATACATGAGCAAAAGGAGTGTCAAAGTCCATTACAGACCACGTAAAACCTTCATCATGACCGTTATAAATAAGTTCTCGCCCGTTATCACTTAATTCAAGAATAAAGGACTGACTAATATCTAATGTTTGTGTCAAACAATTAATGAATGTCTTAGATAGACTGCTCGCATCTCTTAACTTCATTAATTCTGTTATCGAGACTAGCCATGGACTCATACTACTTAACCTCTCCAACAAACTCACCATCACGAATAAACATCGATATATGTGTAATATCTTCTTTATCGACTAATTTATTGAGCAGTGCGAGTGAGATTGGTGGTAATAATTGCCCATCAATAATAGCTTCTAACATACGAGCGCCATTTTCAGATCGGTTGGCCCGATTTAAAATCTCGTCGATAAGATCGCTTTCAATATAGACACTAGCGCCATAGCGTTTTTTAAATAAATGCTCTAGACGTGACAATTTACCTTTAATAATCTCAGAAAGAACATCTCTCGATAATGGTAAATAAGGAATCGTTTCCATCCGAGCAAGCAAGGCTGGTTTAAAAAATGCCGCTAACTCAGGGTATAATTGTTCGTCTAATTCTTCAGCATTATCCGCGTTATCAACAATAGTTTGATAACCTAAATTAGAGGTTAAGAAGAACACCACATTTTGACAGTCAATTAATCGGCCTTCACCATCGGCGAGCTCCCCCTTATCAAAAGCTTGATAAAAGATGTTTAACACTTCTGGATGTGCTTTTTCTACTTCATCAAGTAACACAACCGAATACGGCATTTTACGTATTGATTCCGTTAAGACGCCACCTTCACCATAACCAACATAACCAGGTGGTGAGCCAATTAAACGAGAAACAGTATGCTTCTCTTGATATTCTGACATATTAATTGTCGTGAGAAATTGCTTACCACCGTATAACTGCTCAGCAAGCTGGACAACCGTTTCAGTTTTGCCCACACCACTAGGCCCAACGAGCAAGAAAGCACCTTTAGGTCTACCTGCACGTCTTAAGTCCGCTCTTGCGGTCAACAAATGTTTATGTATTTGTTTAATTGCAGCATCTTGACCTTTAATGGTTTCGCCTAATATTTCAACAAGGTTGGTGATCTTATATAACTCATCGGTATTCATTTGATTAACAGGAACACCAGTCCAATCAGCCACCACCTCTGCAATTTGCTGAGCGGTAACATGTGGGTGAATTAAACGTTCATCATGCTCAATCAATTCCAATTGTTGATATTTATCTTGAAGTTCTAATTTTAGATTTAGCGATTCGCCATCTAATAAACCGACCTCTTCATTGGCAATAAATTGAGACCTTAAGGACAAAATATCATTAACCAACTCTTGTTGAGTCTTCCACTTAGTCTCTAACTCTTCTTTTTCTGCATTATCTTTTTCTTGCAGAGTTAACAGCTCATCCAGTCGCGCTTGATCTGGCTCTTGACCTAGATAAATTGAGCGTTCAATCATGCCAATTTCTAATTGCCTTTGATGGGCTAATGTCGATAAAGTCGCAATACGCTTTGGAGGTACGGCTAAATTAATTGCAATACGAGCACAAGCCGTATCAAGAACATCAATAGCTTTATCCGGTAATTGACGCCCTGAAATATAGCGAGCAGATAACTCAGCGGCTGCTTTTAATGCGTCATCAGTAATTAATACGTTGTGTGATTTTTCATAAACCGCGTTCAAACCTCGCAAAATATCAATCGCTTGATCGATCGTTGGTTCATCCAACTTAACTAATTGAAAACGTCGAGTTAATGCAGGGTCTTTTTCAAAATATTTTTTATATTCTTTCCACGTGGTTGCCGCAATTGCACTTAACTCACCACGAGCTAACGCTGGCTTCAATAAATTTGCTGCGTCGCTGCCACCTTCTTGGTTGCCAGAACCAATCAGCGTATGTGCTTCATCAATAAATATAATGATCGGTTTACTGGAAGATTTAACATTTTCAATGACACCTTGTAAGCGCTTTTCAAATTCCCCTTTAACGGAAGCTCCAGCTTGCAACAAACCTAAATCTAAAGACCACAAATCAACCTCTTTAAGCTGATCGGGAACTTGGCCACTAGCAATTCTTAATGCCATACCTTCAATGATTGCACTTTTACCGACGCCTGCATCCCCCACCACAATAGGGTTGTTTTTACGACGTCGGCATAAGATATCAATCATCAAATTAAGCTCGTCGTCTCGACATAACACAGGATCTAGCTCACCATTTCGCGCCGATTCTGATACATTTTTACAATAACGACTTAAATAATCGGAAGAAGAAGCGCTTGATAAAACCGAACGGTTTGATTTTTGAGTCACTACCTCGGTTTCTGATGAATTCGTTAAAATAGCATCAAATTCCTTTGTTAACGCCTCTCGATTTATCCCATCAAAAACAGGAATAATATTCAGCGTTAAATAACGTTCTTTACGTAAAAGAGCCGCTAAAAAAATCGCACCTGAACGCAATTGTTGTTGGTTAAGCTCAGTGGTAGACAGTAACCAAGCCTCTTGCAATAACTCGACCAAAAGAGGAGAAAACGAAGGATACGTATCGAGTTGGCCTTCCGATTGAGAGCCTACACTCAATTTTTCTTTTAAAGGTAAAATATCAATATTCGCTTGCTTTAAAATAAGCCTGACATCGGAAATAGGGTTATCAAGTAAAACCCCTAAAAGATGCTCAACGGTTATTTCTGAACTTTGTTTTTCGATACATAAAGAAGCAGCCTGCTCTAAAGCGAACTTTGTCTGATCATTTAATTTAGAAATTATTGTCGATAATTCAATACGGAGCATAACGATACCTCTAAAGTAGCTGATTCAATTGAGTTAATACATCGGCGGATTTATTGCTTAACACATATAAATAGCCAGAAAAAACAACACATAACCCAAAAATAAACATGGCAAACACCGACCATACGGGAATTTGACGGCCTAACTTATATTTAGAATGGACAACATGTTCGGTGGCCTTAGATAAAGACCTTGGTTCAGAATCACTCAACGACTTGAGTAGCTCATGCAATTTGATAATGACCCTTTCTCGTTCCGCATAACCATTTGAAATAACTTTATATTTCCCTTCAAAGCCTAAATTTAAACAATGAAAAATAAACTCTAAAAGGTCTTTGTATCTCGGAGGATCGTTTTCTAAACGAGTTAAAATCGAAAATACTTTTTCACCGCCCCATGTTTCGTCATGAAAACGAGAAAGTAGTGAATGTTGAGCCCATACACTTTTAGCTCCCCACGAGGTGCCCATTACCGCTTCATCAAGATAAGCACACAACACATATCGGTAGGCCATAATGACCGAATGCTCATAATTGTTTTCAGCTAATTCCATTTCTATCGCGGTGATTTCTTTTACCACTTGATGGTACACATCTTCGATTGATGGACACTCGGATAGCCCTTTAACTCTAAGTGCCAACCCAAATAATGGCGTAGCAACATCAATCAATAAATTAGGATTATCGCCACGTAGTGGAAACCAAAAATCCTGATCCTGATCGATATTTTCACTTCCTTCATACAGCAACTCATCGACTGCAACATTGGTGTTGTTGGTATCCATAATTAACTCCTAATAGCCCAAAACTGCAGGTCAAGATCTTCAAATGCTCCTGCAACATGAAATGCAAACCCTGTAGAGTGCTGTAAGCTTCCCCAAGCAGGGCTAGTTTTATCAAGTTGGTAATAGGTATAACCTGCGTGATACGGCAATTGACGAGGGGCGACAGGTAATGCGTTAAGTGGCACACCTGGTAACTGCAGAGAAATAAGCTCACGTATTTTCTCAACTGATGACACTTTGGTCTGCTGTACAAATAAGCGTCTAAGCTCATCAAGAGGCATCTTCGCTTTCACCGCAATAATAAATTCCGCATCCTGTACTAATTGAGGATCCTGTACCGGTGCGACCATTAATCCATATTGACGTTTATGAAGCTGTATCGAAACCGCTCGTGGCTCTAGTACAATACTTAAGCTTTGACGAAGGTGATGAACAACCGGCCAGAATGATTCCGCTGGATTATCATGGTTATACGCTGGAATAGTTGGTGGCAAACGACTTTCACTGGTAAATGTTGCCAGTTCACCTGCAACCGCGCTTAAACGTTCAAATAATCGCTCTGGATGTAAACCTCTTAATTCCGAAAGATGTTGTAGCTCTGGCTGAATTCTATTCAAAGCTTGTAACAGCATAAAATCAGAAACATCGGCAACACCACCTTGTGAAGGCGATGATATTTGTTGAGCGATATTCTTGGCTCTTTCGCGTATAAGTCCCGCTATTTCAGCGACCACACGATATAAACCGGTATGACAGTGAACGTTGGTATGACAAGGTATAAAACTCTCATCTAAAATGATGCTGCCATCCGGCCTTTTTTCTCGAATACGAGCAATCGCCATTGAGGCATAAGCCGTTCTATCTTCTTTTTCTAACATCAACTGAATTTTCAATGGCGCAACACTAATAGGAGTAGAGCCCCCTTGCATTGAATGGGTATCACGTTGCTCTTGAATTCGTTGTTGGTAACGGCCAGTGCCTTTTTCTTCTGGCCAATCGATTTCCAATAGCGCATCACTTCGTAAAGGAATAGCCAAATAAATAATTTGATTAGCTAAACTGGCATCTTCAATATCAAGTGGATCTGGTAATAGATCCTCTTGTGGTATAGAGAACATTGAACCATCTGGCATCGAACCTATCGCCCTTTCAATAGCAATACGACCAAATGAAAGGTACTCAGGGTTAAGAGATAACTCAGTAACACCATACAAATAAGGGCTTATCGCTTTAGATCGCTCATCGGCATAATATTCTAAATAACGCTGTTGCTGTTGAAAGTGTTGAGGCTTCATAAAAAGCCCCTCACTCCAAATAACACGATTACGAGTGAACATTTATTACTCTACCTTTTCTAAAATTACTTCATAATCACGGAAATAAACCAATAAATGATATAAGTGATCTTTATTAATTATTTTTACTGACTTTTTCCATTCACTATTATCAGGATCAGAAAAATGCGCGACTACAGCGATATAATTAATATCTTCATCAATTTCAAAAGCACTTATAAATTTAAACTGACCTGGAGTTAAAGCGTAGTCATAAATTTTAACAAAATTACTTTTTAGCGCTTTTTTAAAATCATCTCTAATCTGATGATAATCCGTCGAGAGCAACATAGAATCATCGACCAATTCAAATAGCTGTATTTCAATTGGGGATGCCATACCTTCAACATTGGGATTTACACCATGGTCAGCAAACATACTAATTGTTATTTTGGTCGGTTTAGGCTCAGGTTTAGGATCCGAACTACAACCAGCTAACAAAAAAAATGCCACTAATATGGAAATAATAAACTTCATGTTTACTTCTCCAATTGCATCTCTCGAATTTTTCGGTCATATGATTGTTCAAATATTTCCCAAAATAATTTATCAAAACCGCGTTGACGATTAGACGTTAACTCTGAAAAGTAATTTTGATACATCCCCCACGCCCAAGATTCCGATGATGTTGTCTCCGCATCACTGCTTCTTTTATAGCTATTAAATCGCTTCAATAGCACATCAGGGGAAAATGCCATTAAAATATGTTGAAGCGCTTCTGAGGTTGCCTCTTGCATCGCTTGATTATGATTTCGAATGTTTTTAAGGCTTTCTTCAATCGCTGCCGGTGGTGATAAATGCACCATACTTTTCTTGCTATCAAACATGGTTTTCATTGTTTCGTTATAATTCAAACCAAGTCTTAATGGATTGTCTTCGATTGGCTGTAAGTTACGATTAATGACCCCAAACCGGCCATGTTCTACTTGAGAATGAATACCTAAAATCCCTTGAATACAAGCCTTTAAACTCTCTCCAAATTCTTCACCTAATTTATGAATATTTTCAATATTAGCGCTATTTTCTAGCTGAACTTCTAACCCATTTAATAAAGGTCCCATAATTAAGTGGTTACTTCCCTCAAAAGAGGGTTCTGGTCGGGATTGCTGAGCCAATTCTTGTTCAAGTATTTCTAAGTTATTATCATCCATATTAAAGCCTTCAATCATTTGGGGGGTATTTAAAGTAATGTCAGTATTGTCCTTAGCATCAATATCTTCATCTGAATTTAATACTGCTTTTTTTCTTCGGCCAAAACCTAGTATTTTTTTCAATCGCATCGATGAGGTCAATTCAAATTCACTATCTGCTTGAGGAGTAAAATCCGTCTTTTCTTTTTTTGAACCTTGATTAATAAATTCATCCAGAACGTTATCTAATGGGTCATTATTTTCATCATTAAGCCGCCCATTTCCATCCAGTTCTTTAATTGGATCAACACCATCTAGTTTTTTATTTTCTAATGCATCATCCGGATTAACTATGTCAGGATAATGATCATCTAATAATTCATTCTTACTCTTATTGATGAATTGCTCTAATGAGCTATGGTCATTTAATTCATCGTCATCGGTCAATTTAACCAAAAGATAATAAGTACCGATTCGGATACGATCTTTATGCTGCAATCGGGCTTCGTTACCCACACCTAGGGGCATATCCGAATCGTTAATATAGGTAGTTCCGCATAAATCTCTTAAACAGTAAGAATTATCAATATGAAAGATTTCAAAATGATTAGGTTTGATATGATGACCATCGTCATATAAAACCCAATTAGAATTATCACTAGAGCCAACGATTCCACCATCCACATCAAAGGCATGTGAAGCTAATAACCCTGGCTGTAAGGTTTTTACATTAGATACAATGAGAGATAACTTATTGTCTTCTTTTTTCATTTACTGCCTTCCTTGAATTAAGACGCTACCATTTCTATTTTTCTCACCCAAAAAAGATGTCCAGCCCAACGACATATCCGGTGAATTACTCATATTTTCTAATGCCACTTCATCCATGATTAATTCAATATCGTATGCAAGTTGATCTCTAATAATAAATTCGATTAGTTTTCTTAATGGCTCAAAATTACTGCCAGAGGGTAAGAATTCAAAGAATCGTTCTTTAGTTAACTGATGAATACAAATCGTAAATTTCCCACTAGTGTCTTCAATAAAGCTACCTAAAACAGTATCAACCCCTAAAGTCATATTCTGGAAACCTAAAAATGCTCTTTGTTCTTGAGCTATTTTTACATTACGTCTATTCCACTCTTTAATAACCACTTTAGGTAAATCAAAACAATGAGCAATAATCCCTTCAACGACTTGAGGAGAACGACTGCGGCTGGCTAACAACCCTGAATAAGAAAGCATTTTGCTCCAGTTAATCGGGGTTTCACCTCTCAAAGAAACATCAAACAAACCCACCAAAGCAAAAACTTGTGATGAGAACTCATCTTCAGCACCAGGTCTAAAACGCACGTGATAACGATACTTTCGCCAGAGCCTATAAGTTAAATTGGCAATCCTATTATTAAAAAAATCAAAGAACGGGCGACGTAAACCACCAGGCTCTTCATTAATTAATTGCTCCAATATATATCCGGGCAAGGGTGACACCCCTCCAGATAACCCGATGAAATTGGTTTCTAAACCTAATTTTCCATCTGAAAATCTCGTCAATTTAGTAATATCGGACGGTGAAAAACCTAAACTAGGGTTACCCGAAAAAGAGAGACGACAATCTCTTTCCCAATCACTGGCTTCAGGTATATTTCCTTCATATAGATGAAGTAATTCAATTAACTGATAAAAACTAAAATCATGCACAGACTCAGACAATCGATGCACATCTAATTTAGCTAAATCAGTGGTTGCATCCCTGCCTGTAAATTCCATGTATATTTCTCGTTGTTTTTCGTATTAATTACCGTTAACTGATGAAAAGAATTAATACTTGCATATAGTGCAAAGAATTGACTTAATACGGTCCCAAATAGATATAACTCGCCTTCAGAAGAAAAGGCATCTTGATTGAGATACAATACCGACTCTAGCCCTCGAACTGAACGTCCTCGGATTATTTTATCAATAGGATTAGACTCAATTTTCTCAATCCCCTCTAAGCGTCTTTGACTGGTTTTTTCAGCTTGTCTATCGACCAAAGCTTTAAAGTCATACGCTCTAAAAATGCTACATAACGCATCTTTAGAAAGCAGAGATAAATAATTAAGGGATAAGTTAGAAATTAAAGTCCACAACAGACTACCATCCAACACTGGTCTTAATGTTTGTGTTGGAATCGTAATATTTTCAAATGACGCAAATATAGGTGATGTATTCGTTGGTTGATCAATATCACCAATACCTAGCTCAATGGGTAATAATCTATTAGTACCCCCCTCTGGCAGGATAGTTGTCACTGTTAAAATTTAACCAGTTAGGGGCGGTAACAGAGTAAGTCATGTCTCGTTATCCGCAGGAAAGAAAAGAAGCAATATTGAAAAAGCTATTACCTCCATACTCTCGTTCAGTGACGGAAGTAGCAAAAGAAGAAGGCATCAGTGAAGCAACCCTGTACAATTGGCGTAACGCATTAAGACAGTCAGGAGCCGTTGTGCCAGATAGTAATACTTCCTCCGAGCAGTGGTCAGCCCAAACTAAGTTAGCTGTAGTTGCTGAAACCTTTTCCATGACAGAGCATGAGTTAAGTCAGTATTGTCGTGAAAAGGGGCTTTACCATGAGCAGATCAAAGAGTGGCGCAGCGAATGTATGCACGGTTTCATGACTCAAAAAGAACGAGAAGCGGAAGCCAAGAAACAGGCAAAAGCGGACAAACATGAAATAAAAGAGTTGAAGAAAGAACTCCGTTACAAAGAAAAAGCGCTGGCAGAAACCACTGCTCTTCTGGTGCTGAGAAAAAAGCTCAGAGCCTTTTACGGGGAAGAACCCGAGGACGATTAACCTCAACCGATGAAAGGCAAAGTTTGGTTGCACTCATCCATGAGGCTCGTCAAAACGGCTGTCGCTTAGAGAATGCCTGTCATGAAGCTGAGATCGATTTACGGACTTACCGTCGCTGGTATCAGAGCGGTGAAATACAGGAAGATCAAAGGTCGATAGCGACACGGCCAGAGCCAGTAAACAAGCTCTCGAAGCAAGAAAGGCAGTTGATCGTTGAAGTCAGTAACGCACCTGAATACGCGAGTTTACCACCGAGTCAAATCGTCCCAACCTTGCTGGATAAAGGTGAATATATCGCATCAGAATCGAGTTTTTATCGGGTTTTGAAAGCAGAAGGTCAACTCAACCATCGAGGTCGCCAACGTAGTCGGAAAAAATCATCGAGACCAACAAGTTACACCGCTACAGGGCCAAATCAGGTTTTCACTTGGGATATTACGTACATGCCGTCAGGGGTTCGTGGTCAGCATTATTATCTGTACATGATCGAAGATATTTATAGCCGAAAAATCGTTGGGTATGACGTCTATGACCGAGAGTGCGGAGAGTTGGCAGCTCAGTTACTGCAACGAACCTTGATGCGAGAGCAATGCTTCAATCAGTCTCTGGTTCTGCATTCCGATAATGGCGCTCCAATGAAATCATTGACGTTCAAAGCTAAGATGGAAGAACTGGGCATTATCTCGTCCTACAGTCGCCCACGAGTCAGCGATGACAATCCGTATGTGGAATCCTTATTCCGCACATTGAAATATGTGCCGAATTGGCCATCAAAAGGTTTTATTGATCTAGACGTATGTCGAGCTTGGGTAGCTGAATTCGTTGTCTGGTATAACACCGAACACAAACATAGTCGCTTAAACTTTGTCACACCATCAGAGCGCCATAGTGGAAAAGACAAGCAAATCTTGGAACGTCGAGCAAAGGTGTTGATGGAACATCGCCAGAAAAGACCAGAACGCTGGTCAGGGAAAATCAGGAACTGTGAGCCGATCGGAGAAGTTCATCTGAACCCAGAAAAAGAAGCTGCTTGATAATTAAGCAAGTAGTGACAACTACCTTGAAAAACGCCGATGGCTACGAACTGGTTAAATTCTTTTTCTTATTGACCTTTGCAGCAGCAATTCCGGCCATTGTCTCTGGCGGTATCGCGGAGCGAGCTCGTTTCTACCCTGTGTTGATCGGTACATTCTTTATCGTTGGCTTAGTGTATCCATTATTTGAAGGCATGATATGGAATGGTAATTTTGGTCTACAAGCATGGTTTGAAACCACCTTTGGTACAGGGTTTCACGATTTTGCAGGCTCAGTAGTTGTCCACGGTGTCGGGGGCTGGATTGCACTAGTCGCCGTAATATTCCTTGGCATGCGTAACGGACGGATCCGCGCGGGCAAACATACTAACTTTGCACCATCTAATATCCCATTTCTTGCACTAGGCGCATGGATATTATGTGTTGGTTGGTTCGGCTTTAATGTTATGTCGGCACAAACTATTAATGGTATCAGTGGTTTAGTAGCGATTAACTCTTTAATGGCAATGGCTGGCGGAATATTAGCAGCAATGGTGATGGGTAAAAATGACCCAGGCTTTATTCATAATGGTCCACTGGCGGGCTTAGTCGCGGTTTGTGCTGGTTCAGATTTAATGCATCCCATCGGCGCATTAGCAACGGGTGTTGTGGCTGCTGCAATTTTTGTATGGCTATTTACCTTCATGCAAAACAAAACCAAAATCGATGACGTATTAGGTGTTTGGCCGCTGCATGGCGTGTGTGGAGCATGGGGCGGTATTGCTGCCGGTATCTTTGGACAAACCGCACTAGGCGGAATGGGTGGTGTGAGTTTAACCGTTCAGGTTCTCGGTACGTTACTAGGTATTGCCATTGCTGTATTAGGTTCAATTCTGGTCTATGACACGATTCACAAAGTATCAGGCTTACGTTTAAGCCAAGAAGACGAATATAGCGGTGCCGATTTATCTATCCATAAAATCAGCGCAACCAATGAAGATTAATATTGATTAACTTCAACTAGGGTTGATTCTAAAAAATAGCCACTCGCTTTAACGATCCGGTTCAGTCAGGAAAAGTGAGTGGCTATTTTATTTAGCAATTGCATAGAATGTTAATTAGGTATTAGCTTGATGCATTCTAGGCAACCAACATGCCCCTCTCACGCCGCTTGAATCACCGTACTTCGCTTTCACAATCTTAGTGTTACACACGTCTGAAAAAACATAAGCTCCAATTGCATCGTTTATATCTTGGTAAATTTCATCTACATTCGACAAACCGCCACCAAGCACAATTACATGTGGATCAAGTACATTTATGACCGATGCCAAACTACGGGCACACATATCAATAAACGATAAATAATGTTGCTCAGCATTCGTATTGCCAGCACGTTTTAAATCCATGATTTCTGCAGAGTTGTAGTCTGTGCCATGCTGCTGATTATAGCGTTCAGAAAAACCTGATCCTGAAATAAAGCGTTCTATACAGTTAATTTTTCCGCAGTAGCATTGCTGTGCGAGTCCATCATTATCTCGATGATATTGTGGCAAGGTATTATGACCCCACTCTCCGGCGATCGCATTGGGCCCAGAAAGTAGTTGACCATTGACGACAACACCACCGCCACACCCGTACCAATAATGACGCCAAAGACGGTGGCATGCCCAGCGCCTGCGCCATCTTGCGCTTCCGATAATGTAAAACAATCGGCATCATTTGCGATAAATACCGGCTGTTTAACTATGTCAGCAATATCTTTATCCAAATGCTGGCCATTCAAGATTAAGCAATTACAGTTTTTTATGGTTTGGCTATCAGGGCTTATCGCACCAGGTAGGCCGATACCAATGGTCATAGGCTGTTGTAATGTTTGTTGGATACTTTGAATCAAACCGGTGACTGTTGATAAGAATTCAGAGTAACTACTGGTTGGCGTCGGTATGCGCTGCTGATAAATAGTTTGCCCATCTTCTGATAACACAACCGCTTCAATTTTTGTTCCACCAATATCCAAACCTAAACTCAGCATTTCATTTTCCTTATGAACCATAATGGCCTCGTTCTAGAGACACGCCATTCTTTTACTAACAACTAAATAGCAACCAAAAATTTTTTATGCGATAGAGGGCACTAAAATAGAGATCTAGATCACAATAATTAATTTTAATTTTTAATACAAAACAGCAACATTCCAATAAATTAGCATTGTAAAGCATATCACTTTAATCAATGTTCATTATTTATCAAATTAGTCAGCGCTCAAAATAGAAAATAAGACTTTGATATTTAAGTAATTGGTTACCTTTATCACAATTTAAAAAATAACATATAATAGAATCATCACGCAGCCGAGCCCCCTCATTCATCAAGCCAATCACTGACACCGTTAATTTACAAAAGTTTCACACCAATGGATTGATAAACTATTCTTACAGCAGTATTGTGTAGGCAGATTTTTGATAACTTTATAGTTTTCAATAACTCGCTAGCAAAATTATGGTCCAAATTTCCTTTATCGAAGTTGTGGATCGCTTGTATGGACAAAAATAACTTTATAGTTGGTGCCAATATGAATATTAAACAAATGTCTTTTTACCCTTCTGTCGCGTCAATCATTTCTCTTTCTCTTCTTATGTCGCCACAGGTTAATGCCGCTGCAGAAAATGCCGGAGAGTTTTACCTTGGTGCTAAAACCGGTTGGTCTAATTTCGATTTCGGTCAGAATGACGGTGATATTGATGATGATGCCTGGGCTGGTAGTGTCTATGGTGGTTATCAATTTAACGAATGGTTCTCTTTAGAAGGTGGTTATAACTACCTTGGTAATTCGAAAGAGCATGTTGCTGGTAGCGAAGTTAATAAAACTCAGATTCAGAATGGTGAATTAGGGGCAAAATTAGATTGGAACCTTACTAGCGCATGGAATCTATTTGGTAAAGTAGGTACTTCATATAACTATGTCGATCAAAAAACAGGTGCTTATAATGATAGCGATGAAAACTGGTCACTAATGTTAGGTGCTGGTGTCGAATATCAACTAAGCCATAACTGGCGTGTACGTACCGAATATCAATGGTTTGATAACGTAGGCGAAAGTAGCACAACAGGTAAAACTGATGTTAACTACGTATCTCTTGGCCTAAGTTACTATTTTGGTAGTTCAGATAGTGCTGCACCAGTTGCTGCAGCGGCAACAACTGCGGCAGTGGTAGCCGCTCAAGAGC
This sequence comes from Vibrio rumoiensis, assembly GCF_002218045.2. Lineage (NCBI taxonomy): Bacteria > Pseudomonadati > Pseudomonadota > Gammaproteobacteria > Vibrionales > Vibrionaceae > Vibrio > Vibrio rumoiensis. Next base: position 300,896 of record NZ_AP018686.1, on the reverse strand, counting down.
CAGAACCAGAACCAGCTGTTGTAGAAGAGCCATTACCAGCAGCAACCTTATCAAAAGGTGCTTTTGAACATAACTCTGTTGAATTAACATCAGATGCAAAAAGCTCTTTAGATCCAGTAGTCACATATTTAGAACAACGTCCTGAAATTAATGTTGCCGTTATCGGTTACACTGATTCAACAGGGGCAGCTGAATACAACCAAAAACTTTCAGAAAAACGCGCACAAAAAGCTGCTGATTACTTAACTGAAAATGGTATCGATGAATCACGCATCAACGTTGAAGGTAAAGGGGAAGAAAACCCTATTGCTGATAACTCAACAGCTGAAGGTCGTGAACAAAACCGTCGTATCGAAATTACTTATCAAGATTAAGCCTCTAAGCTTATAACTTTAAGGCCGCTGTTAACCGCAGCGGCCTTTTTATTTCTGCTTTATTCCTAACTAACAGATACCACCTTGAGTGAGCTTACTCGGATCAAGTGCTTTCTCTAACTCTGCTCTAGATAATTCCGTTTCTTGTTCTGCCACATCAATAATCGCACGCTTTTCTTTATACGCTTTCTTGGCAATTTGCGCAGCTTTTTCATAGCCAATAATAGGGTTTAACGCGGTCACTAAAATTGGATTTTTAACGAGAGCCAAATCCAAATTATCTTCTCGCACAACAAAATCTTTTATCGCTTGATCCGCGAGACTGCGTGAACTATTAGCCAGTAGTTCAATGCTTTGCAGTAAGTTGAGAGCAATCACTGGCAACATCACATTTAATTGAAAATTACCACTTTGCCCTGCAACCGTAATCGTTGTGTCATTCCCTATCACTTGAGCTGCTGCCATGGCTACGGCTTCGGGGATAACAGGATTCACTTTTCCTGGCATAATCGATGAACCTGG